>NZ_JBHWIQ010000019.1:82460-158483 GCF_042732055.1 Streptomyces sp. NPDC059816 | reverse complement strand
GTCGTGACCGGGGGTACCGGTCACGACGGCCGGACGGGTCAGCGACCGCCGAACGGCTGCCGCGAGCCCGGGAGTTGCGGTGCGCCGGGTGCAGAGGCGCGGGCGTCGGCCGTCGGGGCCGGGGCCGCGTTGACCGCGCAGGTCACGTTCTTCGACGGGAGCCGGCCCGTGGTGAGGTACCGGGTGGTCAGGTCCTCGGCGCAGGCGCTGATTCCGCGCCCGTAGACGCCGTGCCCCTCGCCCTCGTCGACCAGGACGTACCGGGAGCCCTTCAGGGCCCGGTGCAGACCGCGGGCGGCGACCGGGGGCGTCTGGGAGTCCCACTCGTTCTGGACGATCAGCGCGGGCACCTTGTTGTTGACCACGGTGGTCGGCTCGACGGGGGGCTTCCAGAAGGCGCAGGGCACGATGTTGGACACCGAGTCGCCGAAGAAGGGGTACCGCGCGCTGTCCCGGCGGGAGTCCGCCTGGTACACCGCGGGGTCGGTGGGCCACTGGGTGTCACCGCAGGTCGCGGCCACGTACGCGGAGAGTTCGTTGTCGGTCGGGACGTACGGGGGGTTCGGCTCGACCGGCTTGCCTGCGGCGGCGTCCTTCAGCTTCACCACGAACTCGGCGCCCAGCTTCGGGCGGTACATGTCCCAGCGCATCCAGTCGCGGATCTCGGCGCCCGTGTACGGGTGGCCGCCCAGGTCCAGCGGGGTGCGGTCGGCCTGCTCGACGAGGGCGTAGAAGGTCCGCTTGACCTCCGCGGGGGTGTTCCCGAGGCCGTACGTCGTCGCGCGCTCGGCGGTCCAGCGGGCCCAGCGGTCGAACGCGGGCTCGGCCTCGGACGCCCACGCCTGCACCATGCCCCGCCACACGAGCTTCGGGTCGACGGCGCTGTCGAGGACGAACCGGTCGGCCCGGCGCGGGAACATCTGGGCGTACACGGCGCCCAGGTACGTCCCGTAGGACAGACCGAAGTACGAGATCCGCCGCTCGCCGAGGGCCGCCCGGATGCGGTCCATGTCCCGGGCCGTGTTGCGGGTGGTGAAGTGGTTGATGTCCGGGTTGTTGGCCCGGCACTTGGCGGCCACGTCCTTCGCCCAGGCCACGTCCTTGGCGAAGGTCGCCTCCGTGTACGGCCGGAAGGTCAGCCGCTCGTTGCGGGTGGTGGTGCCGCAGTTCAGCGGGCTGCTCGTGGCGACGCCGCGCGGATCGAAGCCGATGAGGTCGTAACGGTCCTTGACGGACTGGGGCAGGGTCTCGGCCATCCACAGGGGGTAGAAGAGGCTGGGGCCGCCGGGGCCGCCCGGGTTGAACAGCAGCACGCCCCGTCGCTTGGCGGGGTCGGCGGCCTTGATCCGGGAGACGGACAGCTCGGTCGTCCGGCCCTTCGGCTTGCGGTGGTCCACGGGGACGGTGAGCGTCGCGCACTCCACCGTCGTGGTGGGCAGGTTCGGGTCGCAACTGCCCCAGCTGAGTTGCTGGGCGGCGGCGGCCGGTGCCGCGGCGGTCGCGCCGGGGCGGACGTCCTGGCCGGACGCGACGGCGGGGAAAGCGGGGGCGAACATCGCGGTGACGCCGAGGGCTATCACCGGAACTCTTCGTCGGGTGCGCATGGGGTGCCTTCGTTAGCTGGGATCGAGACAGGGGGGAACAGCGCTGGTCGAAGGCCCGGAGGGACGGACCGTGGGGTTGGCGCACAGGGTAACGGCCCCTGGCCGAAAAGGAGTTCGGTTGTCGAAAATTTCCCGCGCTGACCGAAACGCCGCCGCTCGGCGATCAGCGAACGCCGCGCCCGCCGTCCAAGAGGTACAACTCAACCCACTGGCGGTCCGTCAAGTCCTTGGGGAGGGCGCCGCCCGGCACCCCGTTGCGCCGTGCCCAGTCCCGCACCGCGCGCCGGGAGGTCGTCGGCCGGACGGTGGTGACGATCTGCTCGACGCCCCGGCCCCGCCCGGTGAACGTCCGCCGCACGAAGTCCCGGTACGCCGTCCGCTCGTCGACGGGGAGCAGCGGACGGGGCCGCCGGGTGATCGTCAGCAGCCCGCCGTCGACGCCGGGGCGGGGCCGGAACGCGGCGGCCGGGACCCGGCGGGCCAGTCGGAACGCATACCAGGGCCACCACTCGGCGGTCATCATCGTCGCCCCGCCGACCCCGGCCCGCCGCCGGGCGACCTCCCACTGCACCAACAGCACCGCATCGGTCCAGTGCGGGGCGGCGAGGACGCGGCGCAGCATCGCCGTGGTCGCATGGAAGGGGAGGTTGCCGACGAGCACGTGCGGGGCGGCCGGCGGCCGGTACCGCAGGAAGTCGGCGCGCACCAGGGTGGTGTCGGGGCCGGTGCGGCGTCGGAGCCCTGCCACCCGGCGGGGGTCGATCTCGACGCCGGTCAGGGGCCGCCGCAGTTCCTGGAGCGGCAGGGTCAGCGCACCGTCGCCGGTGCCGATCTCGACGATCGGGCCCTCGGTGCGGGCGACGAGGTCCACCACCGCGCGGATCACCGCACGGTCCACGAGGAAGTTCTGCCCCAGCTCGTGGCGTCCGCCGGGCGGGGCGTCGAACTGCGTCGCGGCGGGCACGGCTTCCCCGTGCGGGAAGCGGGCGGTGCGGCGGGAGGAGGGCTGGTGGTGCCTGGGCATGGGTGGGAGCTCCGCGGCTTTCGAGGGAGCCGGGCAGCGCGGGGCCGCCCGGCGGGACGCTCGGGGCGGCGGTACGTCTCGGGGCGCGCGGGCACGGACCGTACGGGCCCGGTCAGGGGCGACGGCCGGTCGGGGCGCGGCGCGGTGGGGAGGGTGCCGCCGCTATGCGCGGCGGGTGCGGGTCGAGGCGACGCCCGCGCAGGAGATTCCACTCATGCCGCGAGTGTAGGCAGCACCCTCCCCGCCGGTCACCCGGTTTTCCCGGCCGCCAGCCGGACCTCCCGGCCCCGGCCCCGCCACCGCCCGCGCAGCGCGTCGTCCAACACCTCGACGGATCACCCCAGCGGGGCTCCCGTCTCCGTCAGCCGTCCGTCGGCCAGCCGCAGCCAGCGGTCCACCCCGATCCGGTCGAGGAAACGTTCGTCGTGACTGATCACCACGAACGCCCCCTGGTAGGAGCCGAGCGCGCCCTCCAACTGTTCGGTGCTGACCAGGTCCAGATTGTTCGTCGGCTCGTCCAACAGCAGCAGCTGCGGCGCGGGTTCGGCGCACAGCACGCAGGCCAGGGTGGCCCGCAGCAGCTCCCCGCCGGACAGCGCGCCGACCGGGAGGTGGGCCCGGGCGCCCCGGAACAGGAAGCGGGCGAGCAGGTTCATCCGCTCGGCCTCCGTCCGGTGCGGGGCGTAGGCGGTGAAGTTCTCCGCCACGGTGCGCTCGGGGTCCAGCAGGTCCAACCGCTGCGACAGGTACGCGATCCGCCCCTCGGCGTGCCGGCCGCGCCCGCCGTCCGGTGCCAGGTCGCCCTGGACGAGACGGAGCAGGGTGGTCTTGCCGGCGCCGTTGGGGCCGGTCAGGGCGATGCGTTCGGGACCCCGCACGGTGAGGTCGAGGCCGGCGCCGGCGAACAGCGGCCGGTCCCCGTGGTGGACCTGGAGGGACTCGCCGAGGAAGAGGGTGCGCCCGGCGGGGACCCGGGTGTCGGGCAGGTCGACGGTGAGCCGCTGCTCGTCCCGCAGGGAGCGTTCCGCCTCGTCGAGCCTGGCCTTGGCGCCGCTGACCCGGGCGGCGTGCGTCTGACCGGCCCGGCCCGCCGACTCCTGCGCGCCGCGCTTCATGGTCCCGGCGAAGATGCGGGGCAGTCCCGCGTCCTTCAGGCCCCGGGCGGCGTTGCTGGCGCGGCGCTCGGCCCGTTCGCGGGCCTGCTGCAACTCCCGCTTCTCCCGCTTGAGTTCCTGCTCGGCGTTGCGGACGTTCTTCTCGGCGACCTCCCGCTGCGCCCGCACGGCCTCCTCGTATGCGGTGAAGTTCCCGCCGAAAAGGCGCAGTTCCCCGCGGTCGAGTGCGGCGATCCGGTCCATGCGGTCGAGCAGCGCCCGGTCGTGGCTGACCAGCAGCAGGGTGCCCGGCCAGTCCGCCAGCACCTCGTACAGCCGGTGCCGGGCCTCGGCGTCCAGGTTGTTGGTGGGTTCGTCGAGCAGCAGCACGTCGGGGCGGCGCAGCAGTTGGGCCGCCAGCCCCAGGGAGACGACCTGACCGCCGCTGAGGGTGCCCAGGCTCCGTTCGAGGGCGAGGCCGCCCAGGCCGAGCCGGTCCAACTGGGACCGGGTGCGTTCCTCGACGTCCCAGTCGTCGCCGACGGTCGTGAAGTGCTCCTCGCGCACGTCCCCCGATTCGATGGCGTCCAGGGCGCGGATCACCTCGGCCACGCCCAGCACCTCGGCGACGGTCAGATCGGCGGTCAGCGGCAGGCTCTGCGGCAGGTAGCCGAGGGTGCCGGCCACCGAGACGGAACCCCCGGTGGGCCGCAGCTCACCGGCGATCAGCTTGAGCAGGGTGCTCTTGCCGGCGCCGTTGGGCGCGACGAGACCGGTGCGGCCCGCGCCGACGGTGCAGGACAGGTCCTGGAAGACGGGGGTGTCGTCGGGCCAGGAGAAGGACAGGTTCGAGCAGATGACGGTGGTGTCGGACATGCGGAGACCTCGCGGGAGGAGGGCGCGGCACACCCGCGGCACACGGGACGCGTGGAAGGCACGGCGCGGCAGCGTGCGCGGTGGCGGGCTCGCCCTCGACAGACAGGGACGTGGGGGGACGACTGCGCGGGCCACGGCGACGGCGCTCTGCTGCGCCCGTCGGTGGCCGGTCAGCCCCGGGTATCACCCGGAGATGTCGTCGTCACCCGCCATGTCTGCACTCCTCGGGAGGGGTCACTGGTCTCGCCAGCGTAACAGCGGCCGGTGCGGGGGGCCCGTGGATTTCGGGCGCCGGGGGCCGTTCAGCGGGTGCTGACGGGCAGGCGGCGGGCGACCGCCTTGGCTATCCGCGGGGCGTCCCGGGCGAGTTCCCTGAGCATGCCGCTGAGGGGGTTGGTGAAGCCGGTGAAGTACAGGCCCGGCGCGCTCTTGGCGCACCGCCGCCCGTGCACCAGCGGCCGTCCGTCCGGGCCGAGCACCCCCAGGTGTCCGACGAGCGGGGTGAGGGCGCGGTCGTAGCCGGTGGCGGCGACGACGGCGTCCGGTGCGATCCGGCTGCCGTCCCGCAGGACGACCGCGTCGACGTCGAACGACTCCACGGCGGCCACCACCTCGACCCGCCCGCCCCGCACCGCCTTCACGAACCCGACGTCCTGCACCGGGATCGCCCCCTGCCGCGCCCGGGTGTACAGCCCGGTGCGGGGTCGGGGCAGTCCGCGCGCCGACAGGTCCGGGACGCTCACCCGGGCCAGGACCCGGGCCAGCCGGTCCACCACGGGCGCCGGGACCCGGCGGACCAGGACGGCGGTGGCCTGTGCGGGCCAGCCCAGCACGGAACGGCGGACGATGTGCGGAACGGTGCGGATCGCGATCCGGACCCGGGCGGCGCCGCCCTCGGCCAGGTCCAGCGCTATCTCGGTACCGGTGTTCCCGGCGCCGACCACGAGCACGTCCCGTCCCGCGTACGGGGCGGGCTCCCGGTAGCGGGACGCGTGCAGCAGCGTGCCGGCGTACGTCTCGCGGCCCGGCCAGTCGGGCACCCGCGGGGTGTGGTGGTGGCCGGTGGCGACGACGACGGCGGCGCCGACGAGCTCCCGTCCGCCGGTGGCCCGCAGCACCCAGCCCCGACCGTCGGGCGCCGGGTCGACCCGGGTGACCTCGACGCCGGTGACCACTTCCAACGCGTGGTGCTCGGTGTACTTCTCCAGGTACCGCACCAGGTCGGCGCGGGCCACCCAGCGGCCGAAGGCCCGGGGGATCGTCAGCCCGGGCAGCGCGGAGCGGCGCCGGGTGGTGTGCAGCCGCAGCCGCTCGTAGTGCCCGCGCCAGGAGGCGCCCACCGCATCGGACTTCTCCAGCACCACGGCCCGCACCCCGCGGGAGCGCAGCGCGTACGCGACGGCGAGGCCGCCGGGGCCGCCGCCGATGACGTAGACCGGGCGGTCGTCCGTGCGCAGCAGGGCGGCTTTGTCGTGGTCTGTGGTGACGGCCATGAGCAGCGAGCGTAATCCCGTCCTGGGTTGATTGGTCTCGGTCAAGACCGAAATGCGTTGCGAATTGATCACGAGGGGCGTCCGTGGGCCAGGAGGGGCCGTCCACCGGCCATCCGACGGCCACGAGCTGCCATACGACGGCCACCGGCCGCCCGTCCGGTGGCCACTCGTGGCGGGCGGGCGCATCGGTGTTCAATGAACGTATGAGTGAGACGCGCGGTACCGGGAACGACGCGACGGCGGCGACACCGCTCCTGAGGGGTGCGGGACTGCTGCTCCGCTCCTGGGACGTCGAGGCGCCGGCCGACGTCGACGCCTGGGTCCTCGGTCACACCGACCCGGAGTTCCTGCGCTGGAACACCCCGATGATCGGCATCACGGGCCCGGCGGACGCCCGCCGGTCGCTGGCCTCCCGCGCGGAACAGGCCGAACGGGGCACCGCGGCCTCCTTCTGCGTCACCGACGAGTGGACCGGCGCGATCCTCGGCCACCTCGGCATCAGCAACATCAACGACGCGATGCGGGTGGCGATCGTCGGCTACTGGACCTTGCCCGAGGCCCGGGGACGCGGTGTCGCGAGCCGGGCCCTGGCGCTGGCGAGCGGTTGGGCCTTCGAGCAACGGGGGCTGCACCGGCTGGAGTTGGGTCACGCTCCGGGGCACGGGGTATCGTGCCGCATCGCCGAGCGGGTGGGCTTTCGCGCCGAGGGGACCCTGAGGGGCGCGATGTTCGAGGCGGGCCGACGCGACGCGTTCCGCGACGTCCATCTGCACGGACGGCTCGCGACGGACCCGTACCCGTCGCTGCCCTGAGCCCCCGGCAGCCGGGCCGACACCACGAGGAGCCCCGTGCACCCTGCCGAGACCGCGCCCACCTTCGACGAGCTGCGGGAACTGCTGGGGGAGCCCGGGTTCACCGGGGCCGACCCGGCCGCCTGGACCGCCCTGGAGCGGGAGCTCGGCCTGGTCCTCCCCGCGGACTACCGGCACTTCCTGGACGCCTACGGCGCGATCCTGATCAACAACCAGCTCACCCTGTTCCACCCCGCGACCCGCTGGTTCAACCTGGCCGAGGCGATCCGGGACGAACCCGAGCGGTGGGCCGACGTCGACCCGGAGGTCCTGCCGCCGCACCCGTTCGGCACCGGCCCCGGCGAACTGTTCCCCTGGGGCCACTCGGCCTGCGGCGCGCGGGTGTACTTCCGGTTGCCGCGCGACGCGGCCGACCCCTGGGCCGTCGGCGTCATAGACCGGGTCGAACTCGACTACCTCGAAAGCCCGTTGACGTTCACGGCGTGGCTGCTCGCGTACCTCCGCGGTGAGGACCCGGGGCTGAACTCCGAGCACTTCGCGCCCGGCCGCCCGTTCTTCCGCGTCCTGCCGCAGCCCGACGACCCCGGGAGCGGCTGAGGCCGGGCACCCGCCCCGCCCGGTCCCCTCGCCGCACCCCCGGGTCAGCCGCGGGCGCCCAGTACGTCGAGGTAGTGCTGGTTGTACATCACGCCCAGGACGTTCCCGAAGGGATCGGTCACGGAGGCGGTGACGAACCCCGGACCGCGCTCCGTGAGCGGTTCGTACTCCTGCGCCCCCAGGGCCAGCAGCCGGTCCAGCGTCGCGCGCACGTCGTCGACGTGCCAGTACACGACCGCACCGCCCGGCCCGGTGCCCGCCCCTTCGGGCGCGTAACGGCGGTCGATCAGTCCCAACTCGTGCTGGTAGTCGCCGAGGCGGAACTCGGCGTACCCCGGCCGCTCGAAGTACGGCTCGACGTCCAGGAGTTCGGCGTACCAACGCTTCGCAGCCGCCAGGTCGTCGGCCCAGAAACTGACGGTGGTGAGTCCTCGCAGCATCGGTGTCCCCTTCGTCCCCGCCGTGGATACCGCATCCCCGGCCGATGACTTCACTGTAGGCGGCAATTAGGCCAGAACCCGTCCTACTTGAGCGGCGGGCCGCACACGGCTCGGGGCCCGTACCGCCGGACGGCGACACGGGCCCCGAGCCGTTCACCCCGTCAGCTCACGGGGTCTCCTTCGTGACCTCCAGGTCCGCCGTCGGCTTCTTCACCGTGCCGCCGGGCGTGCCCGTCGTACTGCTGTTGTTGCCGCTCACCGGGTCCCGGGTCGGCGAGTGGACGGTCGCCGTGTTCCGGATGTCGGTGCCGTCGCCCGTGTAGTCCGGCGCCAGCTTGACCCGGAAGACCCAGGTCACGGACGCGCCGGGGGCGAGGGTCGGCAGCGGGCCGCAGACCACCGTGTCGCCGGACAGACAGTCGTCGTCGGAGGCGACGTACGTCAATGCGGTCGGCAGCACGTCGTGGATCGCGACGTCATCCGCCTGCGACGGGCCGTTGTTGGTGACCGTCACCTGGTACTCGAAGGTCTCGCCGGGCGCCACCGGGGTCGAGGTGACGGGCCGTTTGACGACCCCGAGGTCCGCCGAGGGCGCGGAGACCGTACCGCCGGGCACGGTGGCCGTGTCGGTGTCGTTCTCGCTCGCCGGGTCGATGTTGTCGGCGGTGACCCGGGCCGTGTTCAGCAGATCGCTGCCGTCGCCCTTGTACGCCGGGTCGACCCGGACCGTCAGCACGTACTCGACCGTCTCGCCGACCCCCAGCGGGGTCGTCCGGCGGCAGGAGACCGCCTGGCCGGACACGGTGCAGCCGGCGGGCGACGAGGACACGTACGTCAGTCCGGCGGGCAGGTCGTCGGAGAGCCGGACGTTGAACGCGTCCGCCGAGGGCCCGTCGTTGGTGACCTCGATCCGGTAGGAGAACTGCTGGCCGGGCACCGGGGAGACGCTGCCGACCGGCTCCTTGGTGACCGACAGGTCCGCGTACGGCTGGTTCACCGCACTGCCGGGGAGTCCGGCGGCCGGGCTGGTGTTGTTCGCGGGCACCGGGTCGTCGGTGTCGGTGTCGACCACGGCCACGTTCCGGATGTCGGAGCCGTCACCGCGGTACGCCTCGTCGAGCCGGACCGTGAACCGCCAGGTCTTCGACGCGCCGGGAGCGAGCGTCACCTGGGGTCCGCAGCTCACGGCCTGCCCGCTGGCGGTGCAGCCGTCGGGCGAGGAGACGAAGGCCAACGGGCCGGGCAGGGTGTCGGTGGCGGTGACGTTCACCGCGCGCGAGGGGCCGTCGTTGGTGACGGTGACCGCGTACTCGAAGGTCTCGCCGGGCGCGATGACGGTACTGGTCGTCGGCCGCTTGGAGACCCAGATGTCGGCCTGCGGCTGGCTGACCCCGCCGGGCGGCAGGACCGGCGGAGAGGTGTTGTCCTCCGGGTTCGGGTCCTCGGAGTCGGACGTCGAGGTCGCCGTGTTCCGCAGGTCGGTGCCGTTGCCGGTGTACGCGTCGCTCAGCTTCACCCGGAACGTCCACGTCACGGTGTCCCCGGGCGGGAGCACCCCGAGCGGGCCGCAGGTCACGCGCTGCCCGGAGGCCGTGCACGGGTCGCTGGAGGAGACGAACGCCAGCCCGGCGGGCAGGTCGTCGGTCGCGGTGACGTTCCGGGCGTCGGACGGGCCGGTGTTCTCCACCGCGATCCGGTACTGGAACTCCTCGCCCGGCACGGTCGGCCCGGTCCCGATCGCCGTCTTCACGGTGTTGAGGTCGGAGACGGGGTCGAACGGCCCGGTCGGGGACACCGGGTCGGTCTTGTTGTTGTCCGGGTCGGGGTCCACGGACTCGGAGGTGCCGGTGGCGGTGTTCCCGAGGTCCGAACCGTCGCCCTGGTAGGAGGGGGAGATCCGGACGACGAAGGTCCAGGTCTTGCTCTCGCCGACGGTCAGGTGCGGCTCCGGGCCGCAGGTGACGGTCAGCCCGGCGGCCGTGCAGCCGTCCGCCGACGCCACGAACTCCAGCCCCTCGGGCAGGGTGTCCGTGGCCGTCACCTCACGCGCCACCGACGGCCCGTTGTTCCGCGCGGTCAGCGTGTACGTGACCAGCCCGCCGGGCGGGGTCGGGGCGGCCGGCGCCGCCGGGGCGAGGGTGCCCAGCGAGGTCACCACCCGGGCGGGCGCGGCGCTCGCCGCGCCCGCCCCCCACAGGGGCAGGGCGGCACCGGCCAGGACGGCGGCGAGCACGGTTCTCCAGCCGGGTCCCGGGCGCCGCCGCCCGCTTCTGCTGCTCGATCTCATCTCGTATCGGGTCCGTTCCTCAAAGAGTCGGGAGGGGGGCTCAGGCGGTGCCCTTGGTGAGGGTCACGTCGGAGGTGGGCGGGGTGACCCGGGCGCCCGGCACGCCTGCGGTACCGCTGTTGTTGGTGGGGTCCGGGTCCCGGGTGGTGGCCGTCGCCGTCGCGGTGTTCCGCAGGGCGGTGCCGTCGGCCGCGTAGCCCGGATCGATCCGGACGCGGAACGTCCAGCGCACCGTGGCGCCGACGGCGAGCGTGGCCACCGGGCCGCAACTCACCGTCCGCCCGGCCGCGGTGCAGCCGTCCGGCGACGACACGAACGTCAACTGCTCGGGCAGCGGGTCCGTGATCCGGACGCCCCGGGCGACCGAGGGGCCCGCATTGCCGACGGTCACCAGGTAGTCGAAGGTCTGACCGGGGGAGACGGGCGCCGTGGTCACGGGCTGCTTCGCGGTGCGCAGGTCGGCGCGCGGCTCGGTCACCCCGCCGGGCGGGGTCACCGCCGTCGAGGTGTTGTTGGCGGTGTTCGGGTCGGCGACGGCGTGCCGCACGGTCGCCGTGTTGCCGAGGTCGCTCCCGTTCCCGCCGTAGGTGTCGGCCAGCTTCACCCGGAAGGTCCACGACCGGGAGCCGCCCGCGGGCAGGGTGGCCAGGGCGGGACAGGTGACGGTCTGCCCGCTCGCGGTGCACCCGTCGGGCGAGGCGACGAAGCTCAGCCCCGCGGGCAGGGTGTCGACGATCGCGACGCCACTGCTGGCGGAGGGCCCCGCATTGTTCACCGTGACCCGGTAGTCGAAGCTCTGGCCCGGAGTGACCGGCCCGGTGCCCAGGCCCTCCTTCGTCACCGACACATCGGCCAGCGCCGTCACCGTGGTGGTCGTGGAGGCGCTGTCGTTGCTCGCGTTGGTGTCCGTCCGGTCGGCGGGGGCGTAGACGGTCGCGGTGTTGGTGAGCGGTCCCGGGGTGCCGGGCGCGGTCCCGCGGATCGTGTACGTCGCCGACCCGCTGCGCAGCAGGTCGGCGGAGGCGGTCACGAGGTTGCCGCTGCCCGACGGCTGCACGCACCGGCTCCCGGTGGTCGCCGTGCAGGTCCAGGTCACGTTGCTCAGCCCGGGCACGGCGTCCCGGAGCACGGCGCCCAGCACGTTGTTGGCGGCGCTGTTGGAGACGGTGACCGTGTAGGTGACGGGATCGCCCGCGCGGACCGTGGCGGGGCTGCCGGTCTTGGTGACGGACAGGTCGGCCGGCACGTTGATCTTCAGATCGCCGATCTCGTGGATGTTGGTGGCGCCGCCGGTCCCGCCGGAGAACCCGACCTTCAGGCTGGACGGCAGGGCCGGCTGATTGGCGATGGTGGTCACGTCGTAGTCGGTGACGAGTGGGGTGAGGGCGGTGCCGGGGCCGGTGTCGGACCAGAGGGAGACCAGCAGCCGGCCGCCGCTGGGGGTGACGGTGACCCGCACGGTCCGGTAGTCGCCGCGGCCCAGGGTCTCGACCGTGCCGCCGGGCCCGGCGACCGAGGTGCCGAAGCGGTAGCCGGTGGTGCCGTTGCCGCCGCCGCGCAGCACGATCCGGTTGGCCTGGCTGCCGGGCCCGCCGTTGCCGACGCCGGGGGAGGAGAAGTTGCCGAACTCGTCCAGGCCGATGCCGAGGAACGCACCCGGCACGCCGGACCGGTTGCAGGGCGGCCCGCCGCCGCACGCGTAGCCGAGCGAACCGCCGGGGGCGCCGGTGCCGTTGACCGCGTTGCCGTCGGCGAGGAAGAAGGCGAGGCCGTCGCCGCGCCTGCCGTCGAAGGCGGTGCCCCCGTAGGTGGCGTAGGTGAACTCGGCGACGATCCCGAGGTTGGTGGAGAAGGAGTCGTTCATCTCCCAGCCGCCCGCCTGGCTGGCCGCGGCGCTGGTCAGTCGGAGCCAACCGCCGCTCTGGTAGCTGGCGTTGCCGGTGAGGCTGCCGAGGTTGCCGGTCGCGCTGTCGAACGGCTCGTGGACGGGGAAGCTGAGGGCGCGCGGGGCCGCGGCATGGGTCGGCGACGGGGCGAGCAGCAGCGCCAGGACGGTGGCCAGGGCGGTGGCCAGGGCGAGGGCGAGCGCCGAAGGGGTTCGGCCGGAGGCGGGTCGGCCCCTGGTGGGTCGATCGCTGGCGAGTCGGCCGCTGGGGTAGCTCATGGCCGGGTGTCCTCCTGCGGAGTGCCGGGGCGGCCCGGGGCCCGCAGCTGCCGACGGGAGAACAGGACGAGTGCGGCGCCGGTGGCCAGCGTCGCCCCGCCGGACCAGGGCAGCCAGCCGGGGACCCGCCGACCGGTCTCGGCCAGCTGGTCCGGCACGTGCGGCCGATGCGGCTTGTGCGGCTTGTGGGGTCGATGGGGCTTGTGGGGCTTCTGCGGCTTCTCGGGCTGGTGCGGGCCGTTGCCGGGGCGCTCCAGGTAGAGGGGGCCGCCGCCGGGGCCGGTGGTGCCGGGCCGGTTGCTGTTGTTGGCGGGCACGGGGTCACGGGTGAGGGAGGTGACGTAGGCGGTGTTCTCGATCTCGCAGCGGCGGTGGTCCGTATGGCCCCCGCTGCCGCCGCGGAGGGCGTCGCCCTCCCGTACCCGGACGAGGAGTTCGTACGTCACCGACTCCCCGACCGCGAGGCGGGCCCGTACCGGGCACAGGACCGTGCGGTCGTCCTCCGGGGAGATCGCGCAGCCGTCCGGCGAGGAGACGAAGCCCAGTACGGCCGCGAGCGGGTCGGCCACCCGGACGCCGGACGCCGCGGCGGGCCCGTTGTTGCGAACGGTGATGCGGTACGCGAACCGGTCGCCGGGGCGCACGGCGTCGGTACGGCCCGGGGGCAGTACCGCGGTCTTGGTGAGGGCGAGGTCCGCCTGACCGGCCCCGCCGGGGAGGGGGACGCCGGTGTGGGTGGCGGTGTTGTTCGCCCGGTCGGGGTCCTCGGTGTCGGAGGTGACGACGGCGACGTTGCTGATGTCGGAGCCGTCGCCGGAGTAGTCGTCGGCGGGGCGGACGGTGAGCAGCCAGGTGTGCGTCTCGCCGACGCCGAGCGCGGCCAGCGGCCCACAGGTGATCGCCTGTCCGACCGCCGTGCAGCCGCCGGAGGACTCGACCAGGACGAGCGCGTCGGGCAGCCGGTCCGTGACGACGACGTCCACGGCCCGGGAGGGGCCGTGGTTCACGACGGAGACGCGATAGGTGAACGTGAAGTCGGTGGCTGTGGCTGTGGTTGTGGCGGTCCCGGGTGTTTTGGTGCCCGTGCCCGGGCCGGTGGGCGCGCTGCCCGTCCCGCCCTGCGCGCCGGGTCGTCCCGAAGCCCCGCCGTTCCCGGCACCGGCCGTACCCGTTGCCGTACCGGACGGGTTCACCGCCGCGTCCCAGCGGACCGCGAGATCGGCCCGGCCCGGCGCGCGGGACTGCGTACCGGGTTGCGTTCCGCCGCCGGGCGCGACGTACGGGGTCGGGGCGGAGCTGCCGGCGGCCCCCGGTGCCCTACTCGCGGTCGCCGTCGCGTCGGCGGTGTTCGCGGCCACGGGCGGGGCGAACGCGAAGAGCCCCACTCCCAGCGCACAGCAGACCGCGGTCACGCCGCCGCGTCGGTCGCCACGTACGGGCCGTCGCCCGGGAATGCGTCTCATGAATGGTGCCCTCCGTGCTCACCGGTCCTTCGTCCACGGACTGCACCCTCCCCCATATCGGGTCATTTCTTCGTATAAACGCCATGCAAGTACCCCTTTTGGCCCTCCCTGACGGCCCCTCAGGCGCCGTCCGCCCGTGTGGCGAAGAGGCTCCGCAACACCCGCTGGAACAAAAGCAGTTGGGGGCGCGGTTGCTCCGGAAGCGTGAACCGTTCACGTGTCTACTAGGGGAGCTGGTCGTGCGCGTATTCGTCACTGGAGCGAGCGGATACATCGGTGGGTCCGTCGCCACCCGCCTGGTCGAAGCAGGACACGAGGTGACGGGACTCGCCCGGACCGAGGACCGCGGGAAGGCGCTCCGGGCGAGCGGCATCACCCCGGTGTTCGGGACGCTGGACGACGCGGACGTGCTCGCCCGGGCCGCGCGCGAGGCCGACGCGGTGGTCAACGCCGCGGACAGCGACCACCGCGGCGCGGTCGAGTCGTTCATCGAGGCGCTCGCCGGTACGGGCAAGGTCCTCGTCCACGCCAGCGGCTCCAGCATCGTCGGTGACGACGCCCGTGGCGAGGTCGCGGAACGGACCCACACCGAGGCCGTGCTCTCCCCCGACGACCCGTGGCGACCCGAGCCCGACAAGGCGCCCCGGGTCGCCATCGACCGGCTCGTCCTGGCCGCGGCGGAACGCGACATCCGGTCGACCGTGCTGTGCAGCAGCCTGATCTACGGACACGGGTACGGGATCTCCCGCGACAGCGTGCAGATCCCCCGCCTGGTGGACCAGGCCCGCAGGAGCGGGGTCGTCCGGCACATCGGGGCCGGCCGCAACATCTGGTCGACCGTCCACATCGACGACGTCGTGGCCCTGTACCTCCTCGCCCTCGCTTCGGCGCCGGCCGGGTCGTTCTACTTCGTCGAGAACGGGGAGGCGTCCTTTGCCGCGATGACCGGCGCCATCGCGGACGCCCTCGGGCTCGGCCCCGCCCAGCCCTGGGACATCGACTCGGCGATCCGGGAGTGGGGGTACGAACCGGCCGTGTACGCCCTCGGCTCGAACAGCCGGGTGCGCGGTACGGGGGCCCGGGGCCAGTTGGGGTGGAAGCCCGAACACGCCTCCGTCACCGACTGGATCCGCGGGCGCCTGACGGCCAACGAACCCGGCTGAGCCGATCGTCCGCGGCGGCCGGTGTCACCGGATGCCGAGCCACCAGACCGCGGCGGCGACCACCGCGGAGCCGGCAGCGGTCCCGGCTCCGCGCACCGCCCCGAACAGCGCGGTGCGCGCCAGCCGCCGAACGGTCCGCGGCTGCTTCTGCTGCTTCGTCTTCTTCATGGTGCGCCCCCTCGGGTGGTGTGCCCCGGCTCCGTTCGGCCGGGTGCTGAGCCGAGATTTCCGGCTGCCGGGGCGGGGCGTCCGAAGGAGCTGACGGTCCGGCCGGACTGCCTCTAAACTCGCAGGTCAACGAGGTGTCCGCCGGGGGCGGTACGGACACTGCGGACACGGTCGACAGGGGGGCCGGTGGCGGATCCGGCACAGGAGCTGAACGAGCAGTTGCGCGCCCTGGAGCAGCGCGCGCAGGCGGCCCGCAAGGCCGCTGGGCAGCCGAGTTCGCGACGGGAGGCCGCGGCTGCGACGGCGCGGACGAAGTACGGGGTCGCCGTGCGCTTCCAGGCCATCAGCGCCTGGCTCGCCGTACCGCCGAAGCAGGCGACCGTACCCAGTGCGGCCAGCAGCGAACACGTCCTCGCACTGGTCCAGGTGTGGAGCCAGTGGGCCGGGGAGACACCCAAGGAGCGGTACTGGCGGAACCTGCTCGACCGCGCACAGGCCCCGGCCGGGCGTACGGCCCCCGGCGCCGACTGCGAGATCTCGAACGTCCCGGTCGCCGCCGGGTTCGTCGGCCGGACCGCGGTGCTGAACGCACTGGACTCGGCCTTCGCCAGCCCCGGCGGGGTGGTGCTGCACGCGGTCCACGGGCTGGGCGGGGTCGGCAAGTCCGCGCTCGCCGCGCACTGGGCCGCGCGCCGGGCGTCCGCCCGGGTGCGGTGGTGGATCACCGCGGACGGTTCCGAAGCGGTGGACGCGGGCTTGGCCGCGCTGGCCCGCGCACTCCGGCCGGCGCTCGGGGAACTGCCCGCCACCCTCCAGGTCGAGCACGCGGTGCAGTGGCTCGCCACGCACGACGACTGGCTGCTCGTCCTGGACAACGTCGACCGCGTGGACGACGTCCGGGTCGTGGTCGACCGGCTCCCGGGGCGCGGCCGGGTCCTGGTCACCACCCGGCGCGCCACCGGTTGGCACCGGTACGCCGCCACCGTCCACCTGGACGTCTTCGAGCCGGCCGAGTCCGTCGCCCTGTTCACCGGGGTACTGGCGCACCACGACAGGGACGACGCGGACGGCGTCGCCGAACTGTGCGCCGAGCTGGGGCACCTGGCCCTGGCGGTGGAGCAGGCCGCCGCGTACTGCGCGGAGACCGGTACGAGTCCCCGCGCCTACCTCGGCATGTTGGCGCAGTGGCCCGGTGCGATGTTCGCCGCCGCTGCGGAAGGGGGCGATGCGGAACGCACGGTCGCGCGGATCTGGCGCCTGACCCTCGACCGCCTGACCGGTACGCCCCTGGCCCGACGCCTCCTACGCATCCTCGCCTGGTACGCCCCCACCGGCATCCCCCGGGACCTGCTGGACGGCTGCGCCGAGCCGCCGCCCGAACTCGCCACCGCGCTCGGCCGCTTGGTCGCGTACAGCATGGTCACCGACCATCGCGACGGCACCCTGAGCGTCCACCGCCTCGTGCAGGCCCTCGCCCGTACCCCTGACCCCGACGACCCGCACCGCGATGCGGACGACATCGCGGACGCCCGCGACCAGGCCGCCGCCCTGCTTTCGGGTGCCTTTCCCACTGCCGTCGAGCATCCCCCGAACTGGCCCCGGTGCCGGGCACTGCTCCCGCACGTCGACGCCCTCAGCGGCCACCACAGCCCCGAACTCGACACCGTTCACACGGCCCGCGCACTTGACCGAGGAGCCAGCTACCGCAAGGGGCAGGGCGTGTTCGCCCCTGCGCTCCCCGCTCTTGAACGTGCCCTCGGCTCCCGTGAACGGCTCATGGGCACCGAGCACATCGACACCCTGGTGTCCCGGAACAACCTCGCCACCACCTACGACTCGGCGGGGCATCCGGGGCGCGCCGTATCCGTGCACGAGCGCTGTGCCGAGGACCACGAGCGGGTGTTGGGCGTCGACCATCCGAACACGTTGATTTCTCGCAGCAACCTCGCGGAGGCGCTTAGGGAGGTCGGGGATGTGGAGCGGGCGCTGTCCTTGCACGAGGGGGTGCTCCGGGATCGGGAGCGGGTGTTGGGTGCGGATCACCCCGACACCCTGTTGTCCCGGAACAACCTCGCTGGCGTGTACCGAGCGGTGGGTGACGTGAGGCGTTCGCTAGCGCTGTTGGAACGCACCCTGAAGGACTACGAGCGGGTGTTGGGTGTCGACCATCCGAACACGTTGATTTCTCGCAACAACCTCGCGGAGGTACACCGGTTGGCCGGGGACGCGGAGCGGGCGCTGTCCTTGCACGAGGGGGTGCTCCGGGACCGGGAGCGGGTGTTGGGTGCGGATCACCCCAACACCCTGTTGTCCCGGAACAACCTCGCTAGCGTGCACCAACAGGTGGGGGACCTGGGGCGTGCGCTGGCCCTGTACGAGCGCACCCTGAAGGACTGCGAGCGGATCCTGGGCACCGACCACCCGCTAACCCTGCTTGTGTGGCAGAACCTGGAGCAGGCACGCGCCCAATAGCCGCGGCGGGACCGCGCCCCTCACCGCTTCGCGCACAGTGCCGCGTCGATCAGCGCATCGGTACGCGCATCGCGGTCCCCCCGTGCGAGGTTCGTGGACCGCAGCACGATCGCCCCGCGCTCGCCCTTCGCGGTGAAGGCGTTCGCGTTGAGGTGGCCGAGGGTCGTGCCGCCGTGGCCCCAGGAACCGACGCCGCAGCTCAGCTCGCGCCAGAACACACCGAGCCCCGCGTGTTCGTTCACCGCGCGACCCTCCACGGGCACCGGCACCGTCTTCTTCATCTCGGCCAGCGACTTCGGCGCGAGGAGCTTGCCGCCGAGCAGGCCCTGCCAGAAGCGGGCGAGGTCGTGGGAGGTGGTCACGAGGTCGCCCGCGGAGTCGCCCCACGTCATGCTGAGACGGGTGCTGTTGACCAGGCGCCCGCCCGGCTCGAACTGCTGGTACCCCCGGGCGTGCGGCTCGGGCAGCCCGAATCGCCGGCCGGAGGAGTACGTGTTCCGCAGCCGGAGCGGTTCGGTGATCCGGGCGCGGACCTCCTCGTCCCACGCGTTGCCCGTGACCCGCTCGATGATCAGGCCGGCGAGGACGTAACCGGTGTTGGAGTAGCCGAATCGCGCGCCCGGTTCGAAGAGGGGGCGGTCCCGCATCGCGAGGGCCACCAGTCGGCGCGGGGTGAAGGCGTCGTACCGGTGCTGCTGGAACGCTTCCGCGCCGAGGAGGGCGGGCACGTGGGAGACGTAGTCGGGCAGCCCCGCGGTGTGGTTCAACAGCTGGCGGACCGTGATCCTGTTCCCGTCGTTGCCGTTGCCCTCGACCAGGCCGGGCAGCCAGCGTTCGACGGTGTCGTCGAGGCGCATCCTGCGCTCCTCGACCAGTTGCAGGATGACGGTGCTGACGAAGGTCTTGGTGTTGCTGCCCATCCGGAAGTGGCCCTGGTGCGGTACGGGGCGGTCGGTGCCGAGTTCGGCGGTGCCGCTGCGCGCGTGGGTCCGCTGCCCGCCGTCCACGAGGGTTCCCTCGGCGCCCACGACTCCGTCCAGCCCGACGATGTCGTCGAGGCGCTGTTGGAGGTCGGCCTTGCCGAAGCCCCGGGTCCGGGTGTCCGAATGGGCCGCAGCGGCGGTGGCCATCGGCATCGCGAGGGTGGCCAGGCCGACGACGGTCGCGACGGCTGCGCGGACGATCCCACGACGGCCCGCGGAGGTCCGGTGCCGGGTGCCGGGAGCGGGGTCGGGTATCGGCCTCGGTGTCCGACTCATGCTGGTCGCCTCGCTGTGTGGAAGACATGGTGGAGCAACACCCGAATGGGGGCGCGGAAGTGGGGTCGGGGCGGGGTGGCCGCCGCAAGATCACTCACTCATGGGAAGACGGTGTGGGGCCGTGAAGGTTCCCCCCGGGCCGGAAGCGGAGCCGAACCCCCACCGCCCGGCGAGGGCTCGGCAGCACCGTCCGCTCAGCCTCCGGAGCCTCCCGTCAGGGCCACAGCAACTCGCGCCGCCAACCGCCCCCGCCACGGCCCTCGTCGCCGTCCTCCCGGACGTACCGCAGCCGGACGTGCCTTCGGCGCACGTCCCCCTGGAAGAACTCGACCTCGCGCGCATCGACCGCGTAGAGCGTCCAGGTCGGCGCGGGTGCATCCGGTTCGGTGAGGGCACGCTCCCAAGCCGCCTGGGAGGCATCGGCCAACTCGCCCCGACTGCCGAGTAGTGCACTCTGCCGTCCGGTCAGCGCGGCGGCGAGTGCCCCGGTGGAACGCACGCGGAGGCTGTCCCGCGCCTCTTGCGCCGGCAGTGCCGTGACGGGTCCGCGCACCCGGATCTGACGCGCCCGCGCCGGCCAGTAGAAGTCGAGCGCCGCGTACGGTCGTACGGCGAGCTGGCGGCCCTTGCGACTGGTCGCGTGCGTGGCGAACAACCAGCCCCGGGCGTCGACCCCGTGCAACATCACCGTCCGGACGTCGGGCAGACCGTCCGCGTCGGCCGTCGCCAGTGCCATGGTGTGCGGTTCCGTCTGCCCGGCCGCGACCGCGTCCGCGAACCACTCGGTGAACAGTTCGCGGGGCTCCGCGGGGCTCGCCTCCGGGGCGAAGGCCGGGAGTTCCGGCAGGTCCCAGACCCGCAGGGTCCTCAGCAGCGCGTCGAGATCGGTGTCCATGCCCCCGAGTATTCCCGTCCGGCCGCAGTCGCCGACGGACGGGGCGCACGGTGTCCGAGGGTCAGAACGAACCCAGCGTGAGCGCGTTCCCGTTGACGTCGTGCACCGAAACCGCCCCCTTGACCCCGTTCGCCGCGTCCTTCCACCGGTCGAAGGCACCGGCGAGGGCCTTGGCGGCGCCCAGCGGGTCGGCCACCTCCGTCTTCCCGCCGTTGATGTCCGTCGAGATGTACGCCTCGGCGAGTTCGCCCTGCCAGTCGCCGAGGACCCGCTGTATCCGGGAGGCCGCCGCCTTCTGCTGCTCGTCCCCGTTCGCCTTGATCCAGGTGCGGAACTCGGCGGCGGCCTTCTTCGACCCCGCCGCGTCCGAGTCCTCGGGCAGCTTCGGTTCCGTGAGGGTGGGGGCGTCGGGGGCCTTTTCGCCCTTCGGCTTCGATTCGAGCGGATTGCAGCCGGTGGTGAGCCCGGTGACCAGGAGCGCGGTGAGGGCGCCGGAAGCGAGTCGGGTGAAGCGTGTGGACATGTGCTGAATTCTCCTCGGAAACCGTTCGCGCCCCGTCGGGGACGGGGCGCGAACAGAACGTCACATCAGGCCGGAATCAGAATTTGATGGCGTCGGCCTTGTCATTCCAGTTGCCGCCGTAGGGGTAATCGTAGTCCTTGAAATTCGCGTACAGGCTCCAACCGGAGGCCAGGATGAGGTGCGGGTCGGGCAGGCCGCTGCGGATGTCGTACAGCCACACGCCCCGCTGCGGGCGATTGACGAACGCGGAGGAGGTCTTGTCGCGGAAGCTCGGCTTGTAGCGGTCCAGGTGGCGGGTCTTCGCGGTGTCGTACGTGGGCCACTGGAGGCGACGGCCCGTGAAGTCGGCGTGCTCCCAGAGGCACACCCAGTCGCTCGGGCAGTCGCTGTACGCGTTCGTCCCCACGTTCCCCGCACCGGCGGCGGCCTGTGCCGCACCTTCCCGTGCCGCCTGTGTGGGCGCGTGCTGGGCGAGGTAGGCGTTGGCCTGCGCGTCGGTGTCGAAACAGTGCATGGTCGCGTCCACGCCCACCTCGGCGCACACCTGCGCGGCATCGGGTATGTCCACGTTGTCGGGCACCAGAGCGCCCTGGTAGTAGACGCTCGCCGGGTGGGTCGCGGAACTTTCGAGTTCCGCCTCCTCCGCGGGCGTCAGCGTGCCGGAGACCGGCGTCGCCGGATTCGGCACGGGTGCATTGGCGAATGACGGGGTGACGAAGATTCCCGTTGCAGCCATGGTGAAAGCGGCGGTCGTCACAGCAAATCGAGTTCGATTGCGCATGGTGATCCTTCGCTGGTCGGTGTTGGTCAAGCACCGCAATGGAGTGAGGTCGCGTACGACACCACTCACTCGCCCGCATTTACTGCGCGCAGTTCGATGGAGAACGCGCACAGGCGGGTCGGCCGTCCCCCACGGCCTCGGCCGTCCCCTACGGCCGTTCCGCAAAGATGGCACACACACTCCTGGAATTCAGGGGCGGTGTGTCTTGAATGGCGCTTGACCGAAGGAGCCGGCGCCGCGGACGCCGCGGTACCACCCGCTGCGGAAGGAACCCGTCCGGAGCGGGTGCCGCAACGCCGTGGCCGCGGAGCCCGCCGGAAGCCGCACACCCGCCCGTTCGCAGCCCTGTCCGGGGCCGTTCACCGCCCGCCGCCCCAGCCTCTTGCCGGACCCACGGGCGGCGGCCGGGCAGGACGCGGCCAAGATGGCTCATTGTGCGATCAGGTCCCCCGGCAGGTGGGGGAGCCGTACGACCAGCATGTCGGGGGTCGTGCTCACTCCTCGGCGAGGAGTCGGGCGGTCGGCGTGCGGCGTTGGATGAGCACGGGGACGAGGGCGGCTGCGGCGGAGAGTGCGGTGCCCGCGACGACGACGCTGACGGTGGGGATGAGTAGGTCGCCCGTGTTGCCTGTGGGTGCTAGCCAGAGGGTGGCGGTTGTGCCGAGGAGGGTTCCGGTGAGGGTGCCGAGGAGGCCGATGAGTGTGCCTTCGGTGAGGACGAGTCGGGTGGTGACGCGTTCGTCCCAGCCGACGGCGCGGAGTAGGGCGAACTCGGCGGCTCGGTCCTGTACTCCGAGGTAGATGACGTCCCCGACGGCGACTGTCGAGAGTACGACCATGGTGATGACGGCGGCGATGTCGGTGGAGCGTACTTGAACGGAGATGGTCTCTCCGAGTAGTGAGCCGGCCAGGGTGCCTTGGAAGGTGTAGGTGGCGGCGAGGAGGAGGACGGTTGCTGCGGCGGCGGTGGCGACGGCTGCGGCGCCGAGGAGGGTTCGGCCGCGGGCGCGGGTGGCGCCGGCGAGGGCCATGCCGACGATTCCGGCGAACATGCGGGTGCGCCGTCCGGTGGTGACGGCGGGGCGCAGTGCGGTGATGGGGTGGACGCGGGCTGCGAGCCAGGCGGGTATCGCTCCGCTGACCAGCGCAACGGCTAGGGCGACGGGGATGGCGAGGGCGGCTCGCGTGGGGGGTACGTCGATGTCGAGGACGATTCCCGCTGCCCAGGCCACGCCCGTCCCGGAGATTCCGGCGATGGTGCCGAGGAGGAGGAGTTCGCCGAGGACGATGGTGAACAGGTGCCGGCGTTGCCAGCCCACCGCGGCCAGCAACCCCAACTCGCCGCGCCGCGACCGTACCGCCGATGCCGCCGCGTTCGCCACGAACAGCGTGCACACCACCAACACCAGCACCAACAACACCAACGACTTCGCATCCGATGCCTTGATGATCTGCGTCGCCACGTTCTTCTTGCTCCACCACTCCGTCAACCGCAACTCCGGCCGACCGTTCTCACCCGCCGGCAACACCACCGTCCGCGCCACCGGCGACGAACCCAACACCACGTCCACGTGCAGGCCCGTCCGTGCCTGGATCTCCTGAGCTGCGATCCGTACCCGCTCCCGCGACACCTCGTCCGCGCCCGACACCCCGGCCACCCGCACCCGGATCGCCGACACCGGCGCCAACGACTGCTTCCGCGTCATGTAGCCGTTGTCCGCCAGCCACTGCGTGGACGCCAACGACACCAACATCAGCGGAGGTTGCTGGACGTAGGAAGCGGGGGAGGCACCGGGGCGCAACGCGTCACCGCCCAGCAGTTTTCGGGAGCGGTCGTCGGCGCCGGTGAGGGCCGGTGCACCGTACGTACCGAGGGGGACCCGGCTCGCCGCGTCGAACTCCGGCAGCCGCTCGGCGTCGAAGGTGCCGACGATCTTCGGATGGCTCCTCAGCTGCACGGCCTGCGACTGCTGCGGTACGAGCGTACGGAACCACACGTCCTGGCCGTCGAGCGGCAGGATCGTCTGGGACAGCGGCGGGCGTTTCACCGAGCGGGGCCGCAGGGTGCCGTCGTCGGACAGGTCGTAGGTGATCGGCTGCGTGGCCAGGAACCCGGGCAGGACCATGTCGCTGCGCTTGCCGATCGGGTGGTCCAGCTGCCGGGCGCCGGCTTCGAACCGCTTGCGCAGGAGCGGCCGGTCCTCGCCGCGCCGGGTCAAGCTCACCCGTACCGCCAGGGCGTTCGCGGCGCGCTCGGAACGGAGCATCGGGAGGGTCGTCTCCACGGACTGGTCAGGCTTCGTCACATGGAGGGGCCCGGCGGGGCTCAGGTACTTCCCCTTGGTGACCGCCTCGTCGAGGCCGAAGAGCTCGGCTTCGGCGACCGGGTCGACGCCCGCGACGAGGTACGACACGGGGAAGTTGAACAACACCCGGGTCCGGGGCCCCGGCTTGCTCTGTTCGAAGTCGGGCCCCGTCTCGGTGACCTTCGCCCAGGACAGGCAGGTGACGGAACTGGAGAGTCCGGGGACGTGTTCCGCCTTGCGCATCGTGCCCTTGCACACCTCGCGTCGTTCGCCGGAGGGGAGGACTTCGAAGAAGCGACTGGTGTGGTAGGTGACGGCCCCGCTCGCCTCCGTCTGTTCCACCTTGGGCCCGGGTTTGGCCTCCAGCGGGTGCGGGGTGATGAAGACGGTGTGCGTGCGTTGTTTGATGGTGGAGAGGCCGCGGTCGTACTCCCAGGTCCGTCCGAGGTCGAAGGTGCCCCGGGTGCCCTTGGGGATCAGCTCGGCGAGGTCGATGGCGACCCCACCGGGCTCCGACGTGTGCCCGAGCATGGCGAGCGGTGCTGCGACGTCGACACCGGGTACTTCTCGTACGGTGGCGAGCTGGTCGGTGGTGATGCCGCCGTAGACGTCGGAGAGGGAGTTGGGACGTATCAGCCCCTCCGCCTTCTCCAACTCCTGTGCCGAGCCCTTGGGTCGGACGAGGAGGTCGTACGGGACGCGGCTCTTGGCGATGGTGCCGGTGACGGTGAGCTTGCTGGACTCCGTGGTTGCCGTCAGCACCACGAACGACGACACCGCCACGAGGATCCCGGCGAGGAGGGCCACGGAACGCGCCCAGTGATGCATCAGATGGTGGCGCATCAAACGGAGCACGGGGCCCTCCTCATCGGGCTTACCTCAGGTGCGTCGTGCGGCGGTCAGCACATGCCGCAGTACTCCCAGCTGCCGCAGTACGGGGTCGGGCAGGCCGACCCGCCCGAGTAGCAGCACCGGACGAACCTCCGCCCGGCCGTGCATCGGCCGTCCGGGCGGGCGGTGTTGCAGGCCCCGCTGGAGCAGCTGTAGCAGCCGGCATGTGCTTCGGCTTCGGGCGCCAGCTTGCTGAGCAGGGTATCGCCGAGCCTGGTCAGGAGCTTCACGGGATTCGCCTCTTCTCTTCGTGCGCCGTCGTGGGATGTGCGTCGTCCGGGTTCCGACGCCGCTGGCTGCTTGCAGCGGCTGAGCGGGAACGCCGCGGGGGCGGGTCTCCCGATGCCGGATGCGCGGCGGATTCGGGGAGGAACTCCCGAGCGTGTGGTGTGGAGTTCCGCGGGACACCACGAACGGCGCTTCTGATTCTGAACTCTTTGGAGTAGACCATTCACTCCGCGTAGTCACAATGTGATGATCAGCCATGCGACTCAGGCCACCTCCTGTTGCACGTGTAGCGAAGTGGTGCGAGCCGCGGTTCCGTTCGGCGGCGCCTGTCGGGTGCGGGCCGGGGCGGCCGTCGCCGGTTCGTCCCAGGTCGGGCCCGGGGTGAGGTCCGGTCCGCAGCGGGCGCACGCGGTACGGGTCCGCCCGTCGACCTGTACGGGTAGCCGGGCGGAGGTGGGGCGGGCGCACCGTACGCAACGGTCCGTCCGGCGGCGGGGGACCGGCACGGTCAGCCCCTCCCCGGTCATGCCGTGCTCCCCACCGCGCGCAGCTGCAACGTACGGTCGTCCGCGCGGTGTTCCGCGGGCCAGCGGAGGTTGAGTACGTGCGCCGGTATGGGCGGGACGCGGGGTCCCGCCCATACGTCGGGCGGCCCGTCCCACTCCTCCGGGAACAGCGGCTCCGGCTCCCGAACGGCACGGTACGCGGGCGCAGTTGGCGCGTGCCGTCCCCGCGACGGCCACAGGCGGCTCAGCACCCACAGGACGAACGACCTCAAGGAGCCGCGGCGGGCACCGTGCACCACACCCACCCCTCCCGGTCGACGCCCCAGTCCTCCGCGAGTGCCGCGACGAGCATGAGGCCGCGCCCGTTCTCGTCCCCGGGCCCCGCTGTTCCGACCCGTACCCGGTCCGGTTCGGTGAACCCGCTGCGCACCGCGAGGTCGACCCCCTCGTGCGTGCAGGTGATCCGGACGCGGATGGAGTCGCCGTTCCCGTACAGGAGGGCGTTGGTGACGAGTTCGCTGACGAGCAGCCCCGCGTCGTCCCGCAGGTGCCCCAGTCCCCAGTACCTCAGCCGGGTCTCGGTGAGCCGTCGTACCTGGCCCACCCAGAGCCGGTCGGACGCGGCCGGGAAGGTGCCCGGTCGGAGCGGGGTGCGGTCGAAACAGAACGCGGTCACCGCTGCCGCGTGTGTTCTGCGGGTCGCACGGCCGGTCATGGGTGCGCTGGGCATGGGGAGGTGCCTTCTCTCGTACCGAGGGTGTGAGGGTTCCCCCGCTCGGGCCCTGGCCGGGGACCCGATGGGCACGCGACAGCTGAGGGGCGCGTGCGCGGGGGCGCGTTGAGTGGAACGGATGCGCTTTCCGTAATCGCTCAACTACAGTCCTGCATCACGCACATGGCCTGCAAGTGCGACGAGACCTGTAGGCAAAGTGGCACATGCCAGCGCGCGGACAGGACCTCTCGCCCGGCTCACAGGGGGTTCGAGGCCGGGAGCATCCGCACGCGGGGCGTTGTCACGAGTCAGGAGAGGACACACACGCGTGGCTGCACGACGAGGTCCCACGTTTCGGCGTCGCGCTCTCGGCAAGGAGCTGAGGATGCTCCGGGAGCGGACCGGGATCACCATCAAGGAGGCGGCAACGGGCCTCGGCTTCAGCGAGACGAAGCTGAGCCGAGTGGAGACCGGGCACAACAACCTCCCCAGGGCGGAGGACTTGGAGGGCCTACTCGACCGCTACGGACTCATGGACTTCGACCAGCGAGAGGCTCTGTTGACCCTCCATCGCGAGTCGCTGAGTCGCGATCCCTATGTGAGCTTCCAGAACATGGTGTTGCCCAGCATGCCGATGTTCGCCAGCCTAGAGTCTGACGCACAGCTGATTCGGGCCTGGCACCCCATGTACGTCTTCGGGCTGCTTCAGAGCGAGAGTTACATGCGGGCCCAGTTCACCATCTCGAAACCGGTGGACGAGACGACGACCCAGTTCATCGAGACCAACGTGCGGCTTCGGATGGAGCGCAAGAAGGTGCTGACGCGGCAGGACAACCCCGCGGCGCTGTGCGTTGTCCTGGACAAGTCCGTACTGCGGCGTGTGATCGGGAGTCCCCAGGTCATGCGGGAGCAGTACGCGGAGCTTCAGCGGCTATGCGTCCGGGAGAACGTGACGGTGCAGATCCTTCCGTTGAGCGCGAGGAGCTATCGCACGGGTGGCGACTTCACCATCCTGGACTTCGGCGCATCCCTTGACTCCGTAGTCTTCGTCGATGTCTCGACCGGCTGCACTGTCACGGACAAGGAGTTCGACATCCATCAGTACAACCGACGATTCGATGCCATGCGAAGCGAGGCGTTGGGTCCCTCGGCCACTCCTGACCTTCTGGACCAGCTCATCAAGGAGTTCGACTCAGCGTGAACGTGCCTGCAAGCAGCTCGAAGATGCCGAGTGAACAAGTATGGTTCAAGTCCTCCTATAGCGGAACGGAGGGCAACATTTGCGTAGAGGTCGCCCACTTTGCGCACCGTACGGGCGTCCGCGACTCGAAGGACAAGCAGCGCCCCGCGCTGTACGTCCCGCACGCGGCCTGGCAGGAGTTCGTACGGCACACGGTGGCGATCTTCAACGACCCTCGCTAGGGTGCGTGTTGCTCATTCGAGAGCGAGAAGCGCTGGCGACGTGTCCGATGGGGGACAGTGCTTCGGTCTCGATAGGCAATGAGCACCATGAGTCTCTAATCGTCGCAGAGCCTCAGCAGGCCATCCGCAAGCGGTGGTCGAGCTGAGGCTGCCCGCCGACTGGTCGATCACCTTGGTGAAGGGATCGACTGGTGAGGCCGACTTTTCTCGTGCAGGTGCTTCTCACACTCCTGTCCTTCGTGTCGTCGCTGCTGGTAGCGGTGGTCGCGGGGGTGCTTTCGCATGTGACTGGGGCGCGGGTAGCGGGCGCGTTGCTGTACGGCGGCGGCGCGTTCATCGGCTGGATGACGCTCTGCGTGATCGTGCTGACGGCACTCGGTCTGCTCGGGCACCACGGTCAACCCGGCGAGTGAGGAGCGTGCGGAAGTCGCCCTGACGGAGACCGATCCGAGGGATCACGTGGTGCAGCAGCCCGGACCCGCGATGGTGGACGATGGAGCCTGCCCGGTCGAGACGGACGCCGTTGCGGTTGGATGGTGTCGCGGAGAAGCTGCCCTTCGCGTTCGAGCAGATGGAGGGGTGTGCGGCCCGGTGGATCAGGTGCACGAGGTTGTGACAGGGAACCGCTATCCGGGGCGGGGCGTCGAGGAACTGCTGGCCAAGTAGAACCTCTTCGACAACCGCTCGCTGGAGTTGTCGAGTTGGCGCGACGCCCGGGAGGAGGCCGCCCGGTCCGAGCCGTAGACTGCCCGGCACCGAGCTCGGACCGACACCAGGGGAGGAACCCCGTGACCGACACCCGCACCATCACCAACCCGTCCGGCCTGCACGACCCGACGCCGTTCGGCTACAGCCACGCCGTGTCCGCGCCCGGCGAACCGGTGTTCATCAGCGGCCAGTACGCCTCCGACGCCAGCGGTCAGGTCGTGCCGGGCGACTTCGCCGCCCAGACGGAGCTCGCCCTCGCCAACCTGCGCACCGCGCTCGCGGGGGTCGGCCTCGGCTTCGAGCACGTGGTTCGGCTCGGCTCGTACATCGTCGACCACGACCTGGAGAAGCTGGCCGTCCTCGGTAAGGCCCTGGCCGGGGCCTGGGGCGACCGGCTGCCCGCGCAGACGCTCAGCGGGGTCGCCTCGCTCGCCCTGCCGGGGATGCTCTTCGAGATCGATGCGGTCGCCGTCCGGCCGACGGCGGGGACAGCGGACTGACCCTCTGCTCGGGCGCCACGGTCAGCTCGGCGAGTGAGGAGCGCCCGGCACTCAGGAGCACGGCCGGAGTCGGATCCCACCGGCGGACCCCGGAGGTCAGAGCTGGCGGGCGAAGACGCGGGCGCCGTTGTGGAAGTGGACGGTGAGCCCGTGGTTGCCGGCACGCTCACCCTCGCGAGTGGACCAACGTTCCACGGACGCGATCTCAGCGTTCTCGGACCGGGTCAGCGCCGCGGCGAACCACGCCTCGGGAAGGTCGTCCGACTGCGGGGGCTCACCCGTCGGCGGGGCCGCGTCGGTCACGGGCGCGTCGTCGAACGAGTCGTGCTTCGCGCCCTCGGGGAGCTGTCCCACGAACTGCCACCGGGCCTCCCCGGTCGCCGTGGTGATGACCACGCCCCGCGGGTGCTGCTTGTCACCCGCTTCCGCGAGGGTTTGCACACGGCTGGCCGTGGGCTGGTTCTTGACCAGGTCGATGACGAAGTCCGTGAAGCGGGTGGGGCGCATGACGTGAAATCCCTTCGTGGAAGCCGCGCCAGTCTATGAGCCGTCACGCCCCGGCCGAGGCCATCGACACATCACGTGCCGAGCCCCTGCACGCGTCCTAAGGCACTGTCACGGTCGAAGGGATGCCGCGATTGCGGGGAGGCCGGCGGCCCGGCGAGCCATCAGGAACATTGGCCCTCGGGACCTCTGTGTTTCGTGGACGACGGTGAAGCCCTGCTGCTGGTAGTAACGGACGAGACCGGGGTAGCGGCAACCGCGCCGCACCCACACCCGGCCTTCGCGGAAGGCCCGATCAACTGCCCACAGAGCCAGCAGCGTGCCGGGTTTCCACGCGCGAAAGCGGGGGTCGGTGACCGTCGTGTAGAGATACAAGGACGGCTCGCCCAGTTCCTGTTCCGTCCAGGCCATCGGAGGCGTCGAATCCGTCACGGTGGTACACCCGGCGGGCTTCCCGTCCGCCTCCAGGATCCACATCGATCCGTCTACGTTGTCGGTGAGGGCGGTGACGCGCCCCACGTCCGCACGCCAGCTGGGGAACCCCCGCTCCTCCAGCCACAGCGACCGCGCCAGCACGATGGACTCGACTGCCGGCTCATCGGCTGGCGTTGCGGGACGAACTCCGAACCGGACCCGAGCCCTTCCCTCACGTCGGTCCGAGCCGGAGGCTTCGTTGACCCGTGGGCCAACCGGTTCTGAGGCAGGTGCTTCACCCATGCCGTCACCGTACCGAGGCGTGAACGTCACGTGCTCGCGCAACAGCCGGAACCGTACTGGCGGGCACGTCGGCGAACGGGACAGAATCGTCCCCATGAGCCTGCGTCTCGGGGAAGCGGCGAGCCGTCCGGCCAGGTGGCCCGGTCACGCCGCGGTCGTGTGGGGATTGGCCTTCGCCATTCCGAGCTTCGCCTGGGCGTGGGGGGTCGGCCTGGCCACCGCCTCGACCGCGCTCGCGCCATCGCTGGTCGAACTGGCCCGTGAGCGCGACCCCGGGTTCATCGCGCTGCTGTGGGCCACGGGCGCGCTCAAAGCCGTGGGTGGACTGCTGGGCGTGGCGCTGGTGTGCCGTCATGCCTGGGGCCGCGGCATGAACCGGCTGCTGCAACTGGCGGGCTGGGGCGCGACGGTCCTGCTCGTCTGGCACGGGGCGGAGTTCGTGGTGCACGGACTGCTCGTACAGGCCCACGTCATCGACATCGACCCCGACCTGAGTTCGGTCACCCGCTGGTACACGTACCTGTGGGGGCCGTGGTTCGTCGCGGGCGGGGTCCTCTTCGGGCTCGCCGCACGGACCCACTTGAGCACGGTGGCGGACCGTGGGGACGCCCTGATCGCGGGGAGGATCGGGGGCTTCGGAGCGCTGGCCCTCTCCGCCGCCGCCCTGATGACAGGGATCGGGTAGGGCCGCCGGAGGTCCACCCTTCGGCAATCGGCGCCCCCCAGCGGGCCGCCGCTCAGAGGCTCTGGACGAGCCCGACCCCCAGGGCGACGAGTGCCGCGGCGATCAGAAGGGCACCGGCCCGGGTGAGGTGCGTGCCCAGGGACGCGCGTCCTTCGGAGCCGAGGGCCAGGTGCACGAAGAAGCCGCCGGACTGGGCGAGCACCCCGACCAGGAGGAGGACGCCGAAGACCCAGTCGGTGCTGGACGAGAACTCGGCCTGCGGCAGGTAGAGGAAGTAGACCAGGGAGAGGATCAGCAGCACACCGGCGTGCGCATGACCGGCGCGGAAGGACCGTTCGCGCAACGGGGTGAGCGCGCCCTGCCTGGTGGTGATGAACTGGAGCAGCGCATGGCCACCGAACTCGACGGTCACCAGGGCGAAGAGCGCGATGATCGGCAGGAGTTCGTACGCTTCCATGACGTGCCGCCTTCGGCCGTGACGGGCAGGGGAACGGGCCGCACGCTACGGCACCCTCCGCTCGCCGCCGGTCGGTGGCGAGCGGACCCGGTGGGGATTCACCCGGACGGCACGTCGCCGTGGACCGCAGGGTGCCCGTCGGCGCACCGCGTACCAGTAGCGTCGCTGAACATGCGGAAGTCGGTCGTTCTGGGGGCGCTCGTCCTGTCGGTGGCGCTCCTCGGGGCAGCTGCCGAGGGGTCCGTCCCCGCCACTTCGCCGGGTGCCGGGGACGGTCTGGACCGGTTCAGGAGCCAGGCCGTCAACTGGACGCGGTGCAGGGACGCGTCGCTCGCCGCGAGCGGGACGGAGTGCGCGCGGATCACCGTTCCGCTCGACTACGGACGGCCGCGGGGACGCACCATCGAGGTCGCCGTCTCGCGGATCGCGTCGACGGACGCGGCGCGGCGGCGCGGCATCCTCCTGACCAACCCGGGCGGTCCCGCGGCCCGGGGCCTGGGCCTGCCGAGGGACCTGCGGACGGTGATGGGCCCGGCGGTGACGGCGGCGTACGACGTCGTCGGCATGGACACTCGGGGGCTCGGCGAGAGTACCCCGGTGGACTGCGGGCTGACCCGGAGCACCTGGCTGCTGCACGCGCCGGGGCCGGACCGGGCGGGGTTCGAGGAGAGCGTACGGCGCTCCCGGGCCGACGCCCGCAGCTGCTGGGAGCGTGCGGCGGACGTGCTGCCCCACCTCTCGACCCGCAACATCGCCCGGGACGTCGACGTCGTCCGCGGTGCGCTGGGCGAGCGGCGGACCTCGTGGTTCGGCCAGTCGTACGGGGCGTTCCTGGGGGCCTCCTACGCCCAGATGTTCCCCGACCGGGTCGACCGGCTGGTGCTGGACAGCGCACCGGACCCGGCCGAGTACCCGTTCCGGATGGTGCGCCGCCAGGGTCTCGCCAACGAACGGGCGCTGGACGACTTCGCGGCCTGGGTCGCGCCCCGGCACCGTACGTACGGACTCGGTGCGACGCCCGCGGCGGTGCGCACCCGGGCCGCGCAGCCGGTCTTCGGGCCGATGACCCACGCCCCGTTCCCCTGCGCCTTCTGGGCGGAGGAACCGCGCGAGCCGCGGACCGTCATCGACAACGGGGTGCCGGCCCTCCAGATCCAGGCGACCGGGGACCCCCGCACCACCTACCGGTCAGGGCTCCGGATGCACCGCGCGCTGCGCGCCTCCCGGCTGGTCACGGTGCCCGCCAGGGCGCACACCGTCTACGCGAGCCGCCCGAACGACTGCGTCCGCCGCACGGTCAACACCTATCTGGTGCACGGCACCCTGCCCGCCCGGGACACCGTCTGTCGCGACTAGGACGCAGGGCGCGGCGGGGGCTCCTGCGAGGTGCGGCCGTCGTCCCCTCCGCTCTCGTTGCCGCTCTCGTTGGCCTCGAACAGTTCCCGGGTGCGGCGCAGGAGGGCCGCCCGGACCCCGTCCGGGGCCAGGACCCGTAGCGGGGTGCCCAGGCCGAGGAGGTACCGGGCGAGTTCGTCGGCGTCGTTGGCGCCGATCTCGACGATGGTCGCGTCGGGCCCGTCCGGGTGGTGGGTGCCGATCGTCGGGGGGACCAGGCGCAGCGCCCGGTCCATGGGGTGCGGGAGCCGGACCGTCCCGTAGAGGGGGTACACGACGCTCGCGATGCTCCGGGAGACGAGGTCCGCCGGGTCGGGCGGGTCGACGAGTTCGACGGGCCGTCCGGTCGGTCGTACGTGCACCACCCGGTCGGCCCGGAACGTACGCCACTGGTCCCGGGCCACGTCCCGGGCGACGAAGTACCAGCGCAGGCCCGTGTGCACCAGACGGTAGGGGTCGACGTCCCGGACGCTCTCCCGGCCCGCGTGGTCGCGGTACGACAGCCGGGTGCGCTCGCCGCGGCGACAGCTGGCGGCGAGTTCCCGCAGCAGGCCGGGGGAGATCCGCGGCCCCTCCGCCCTGGGCGTGTGGACGAAGGTGGCGTCCATCTCGCCCAACCGGTCCGCGATCCGGGGCGGCAGCACCTGGCGCAGTTTGAGGAGCGCCGACACGGCCGCGCGGTCGCCGCCGAGGACTCCGCTGAGCGCGGCCTCGCGGAGTGCGACGGCCACGGCGAGCGCTTCCTCGTCGTCGAGGACCAGCGGCGGCACCCGGGTACCGCCGCCGAGTCGGTAGCCGCCCCAGGGCCCGGGGTCGGACTCGACGCAGTAGCCGAGTTCCCGCAGCCGGGCGACGTCCCGCCGCACCGTGCGGTCGGTGACCGCCGTCCGCTCGGCCAGCTCGCGGCAGGTCCAGGTCGGCCGTGCGGACAGCAAGGAGACCAGTTGCAGCAGGCGGGCGGAGGTGCTGATCACGTTCCGCAGTGTTCCCCATGACCAGGACCGGACCTGTCCTGGTCCCGTCCTAGGGTCCCCTCCCATGAACACAGGAACCACGCGTACGGGAACCACCATCGCCGCTGCACCCGCACCGGGGATCCGGCTGATGTCCATCGACTTCGACTGTCCGGACCCCGCCGAACTGGCCCGTTTCTACGGAGAGGCCCTCGGCCTGCCCGTCGTCTACTCCAGTGACGACTTCGTCCTGCTCGGCCGGGAGGGTGCACCGGGGCTGGGCTTCATCCGGGACGTCGACTACCGGCGCCCGACCTGGCCGGACCCCTCCCAGGGGAAGCAGGCGCACATGGAACTGAACGTCGACGACCTGGCGGCGGCCCACGCCCGGCTGCTGGCCCTGGGCGCCGTGGAGCCCGCGGTCCAGCCGCACACCGGACAGCGCAGGGTCCTGCTCGACCCGGCCGGTCACCCGTTCTGCATCGCCACGCAGAGCTGAGCGTCACCGGGGCTCGGCAGCACCGCAGCAGCGCACCCCTCCGGTCAGCCGGTCGCCGTCCGGACAGGGGCGCTGCTGCGTCCCTGCTGCCGTCCGCTGAGTTCCGCGTCGAGCGTTTCCATGGCCACGCGCATGGACTCCGCGTACACGGGGTCCTTCAGCCGCTTCCACATCTCGGCCTCGGGCACGTCCTCGACGCAGCTGCTCACCCACCAGATGTTGCCGAAGGGGTCCTTGACGCGGCCCCCGCGCTGTCCGAAGGCGTCGTCGGCCACGGGGGTGACGACCCGGCCGCCCGCGGCGACGGCCCGGGCGACCGCCTCGTCCGCATCGGGGACGAACACGTTCAACAGGCTCGGCAGGGCGGGCCAGTCGGCCTGGCGGTCGAAGGCGGACACGACGGTGTCGCCGAGCCGGACCTCCCCGTGACCGATCGACCCGTTCTCGGTCGCCACCCGCATCAGTTCCTCGCCCTCGAACGCCGCGGTGACGAACTCCAGGAAGGCTCCCGTGTCGTCGGTGACGACCCAGGGCGCAACGGTGGTGTAGCCCTCGGGCGCGGCGTTCTTCTGCTCCGGCATCGCGGTCCTCTCGCTGGTGTTCGCTTGCCGAAGCCGACGATAGGCACCCAATAGGCCACAGTGTGTCCGCTAGGGCGAGGTGTTCGAGCCCGTCGCGTCGATGCGTGAACAGCCCTGTCGTTGCGCCGAGTTGAAGCTGACGAGGCACTCGCTAGCATCGGCCCTCATGATCGCAGTCGTCGTCACCATCGCGCTGGCGTTCGCCGGCTACGCCGTCACCTACCTCAACGGACTACGCCTGTCGCAGCGGCAGGAGCGGCTGGCCCGAGTGAACCGCCAGCTGAGCGACTTCTACGGGCCCCTCTTCGCCCTCACCGAAGCCAACAGACGCATCTTCGCGGCGTTCTGGGAACGCCACGCCCGCCCCGGCGGAAGGTCTCCGTTCGACGACGAGACCCCGCCCACCACCGAGGAACTCACCGAGTGGCGGCTGTGGATCACCACCGTCTTCCTCCCGAACATCCAGGTCATGCGCGACCTGGTCATCAGGCAGGCGGACCTGTTGAGCGAACCGGAGATGCCGCCGCTCCTGCTCGAACTGTGCGCGCACGTCTCGGGCTACGAGGTCACGGCCGCCCGGTGGGAGCAGGGCCACTACGAGGAGCACCTCTCGGTGGTGCCGTTCCCCAGCGAGGACCTGGGGACCTATGCGCGGGAGGGGTTCTCCGCGCTGAAGAAGGAGCAGGCCCGGCTGCTCGGGCGGCAACGGGGGAGCTGACGGACTCCCCCGTCGCCCACGGGCCGGGCGGTGCGGGGGGCGGGTCAGGTCGCTGAGTCGGCGAGGATCTTGAGGGCCAGGGTCCGCGTCTGCTCGTCCGCCTTCTCCGGGCTGCCGGTGCCGAAGGGCGGTTCGGGGTCGTACTCCAGGGCCAGTTCCATGGCGCGGCCGATCCGGTCGTCGGAGAGGCGTGCAGCGAGGTGCAGGCCCATGTCGATCCCGGCGGAGACCCCGGCGGCCGTGATGATCTTGCCGGTTTCGACGAAACGCCCCGGTGTGTAGATCGCCCCGACCTCCTTCAGATAGGGGCGGGAGGCCCAGTACGTGGTGGCGGGCAGCCCGCGCAGCAGCCCGGCCGCACCGAGGATCAGCGAACCGGTGCAGATCGAGGTGGTCCAGGTGGTGTGCCGGTGGGCCCGGCGGATCCATTCGAGGATGCGTTCGTCCGTCATGCTGGCCGTCGTGCCGCGCTCGCCGCCGCCCGGTATCACCACCACATCGGGGCGACGGACCTGCCGCAGGGACTTCGCCGCGGCGATGCCCAGTTCACCGGTGTCCGTGCGGACCAGTCCGGCCTTGACGGCCACCGTGGTCACCTGCACTCCGGGTACGCGGCAGAGCGCCTCGTACGGCCCGACCGCGTCCAGCGCGGTGAACCCGTCGTACAGCAGCACCGCCACCTGCACCTGTCCGGGCTTGCGGTCCGCACCGGCCGCGGGTGCCGTCGCCGGCGCCGCCGCGGCCGGGGCGGTGGCCGCCGCGCTGGCGATGCCCGCGCCCAGGGTCACGCCCGCTGCCGTCAGCAGTGCTCCGCGGCGGCTGTGCGTCTGCTTCTCGCTCATTCCTCGGCCCTCTCGCTGGCTCGTTCCTTGTGCTCCAGGAGTCGGTGCGGTTCCCGACCGGGTTCCCGGATGGTGCTGCCACGCTTCCCTCGGAAACGGCCGACTCGCCTCGGCCCGGGGCGGTCAGACCGTCGCGTCGGCGATCAGCTTCAGGGCCAGGGCCCGCCGCTCCGCGTCCGCCGTCTCCGCGTTGCCGGTGCCGAAGGGCGGTTCGGGGTCGTACTCCAGGGCCAGTTCCATGGCGCGGCCCACCCGGTCGTCGGAGAGGCGTGCGGCGAGGTGCAGGCCCATGTCGATCCCGGCGGAGATCCCGGCCGCCGTGATGATCTTGCCGGACTCGACGTAACGCCCCTTCGTGTGGATCGCCCCGACTTCCTTCAAGTAGTCGTAGAGGGCCCAGTGCGTGGTGGCGGGCACGCCGCGCAGCAGTCCGGCCTTGCCCAGGATCGCGGCGCCCGAGCAGACCGAGGTGGTCCAGAGGGTGTGCCGGTGGGCCCGGCGGACCCAGTCGAGCACCTGGGTGTTCTCCAGCACGGCGTACATGCCCGGCCCGCCGCCGCCCGGTATCACCATCACATCGGGACGGGGGACCTGGTGGAGGGACTTCGCCGCGGCGATCTCCATCCACTTGGTGTCCGCCCGGACCAGCCCCGCCCGCACGGCCACCGTGGTCACCCGTACCCCGGGTACGCGGCAGAGCGCTTCGTACGGCCCGACCGCGTCCAGCGGGGTGAACCCCTCGTACAGCAGCACCGCCGCTTCCAGCTGTCGGGGCTTTCGGCCCCCGACCGCCGTGGCCGGGGCGGTGGCCGTCGCGCTGGCGGCGATGCCCGCGCCCAGGGTCACGCCCGCTGCCGTCAGCAGTGCTCCGCGGCGGCTGTGCGTCTGCTTCTCGCTCATTCCTCGGCCCTCTCGTTGCGCCCCGTCCCCGTTGCAGCAGGAGTCGGACCGGGACGCGGCCGGGTTCCCGGACGGTACTGCCGCGCTTCCCTCGGAAACTGCCAACTCGCCCTGACCGCAGATCGGTTCAGGCCCCGGAGTCGCACTCCTCGCAGACCAGACCGGCCCGGCGCACCAAGCCGCGCTCGACGACGGCGACCGAGGTCACCGCATCGCCCGCCTCGCCCCAAGAGCCGTCCTCCAAGAGGACCGTGCGCTCTCCGAGCAGCCGCAGGGTGCTCTTCTCGAAGATCCACTCCGTGCGTTCGCCGTCGTGCACCCGGGCGACGGCCACGCCGCTGCGGCCCGCCGCGTCGACGGCGTGCGGGACGGTGATGACCCCGGGGATGCGTGCGGCGGCGCGGTAGAGCGCGATGGTGAGTCCGGGCGGAGCCGCCGTGGCCCGCAACAGGTCACCGATGGTGACGAACGCCTGCTGGTCGGGGCCGGTGGTGGAATCGGATCCGGGCCCGTGGTTGGCCACGGCGTCCTCGTGGATCTGGTCGAGGAGGGCCCCGGGGTCGGTCGGCAGGCCGGCCAGGAACTCGTACGTCGGTGCGTTGAGGCTGCCCTTGCGGGACGCCTCCGGAATCAGCGTGTCTTCGCCGTCCGCGCGTTGCAGGGTCGGCTCGCTGCCGTCGACGGACGTCCACTGCTCCATGTCCTCGTCCGTGCGGGACCGGTCCATCCCCCCGTCCTCGTTCTCGCTCAGCGCGGTGCTGTGTCCGACGGTCCGGGTGTAGAAGTAGGACCCCTTCGCGTACAACGGCGCGGGCTTCGCGTGCTCGGCGAGCGCCGCCTTCTCCAACAGCCGCACGGCTGCGACGGACGCGGGGCGAACCGTCGGTCGGGCGTCCGGTCGGGGGTCCGCACCGCCGGGGCCGAACACCAGCACGGACGCGGTCACTCCAGCGGCCGTGAACGCCGCCAGCGCGACGGCCCTGCGCCGCACCGTCCACCGCGCACCACGTGAACTCCGCTGTCCGCCCAAGGCGTCGAGTTCGTTCAGGAGGTGGTGTCGACGCTCCTGCATCCGCTCCGGATCGAGCTCCGCGCAGGGCGCCGGCGGCAGCACTTCGGCCGCCGATCGGATCTCGTCCCACTCCGTCTGTTCCGCCTGGCCTGGTTGCTCCCGGTTCATGACGACCTCCTCTGCTGGGGCGACTGGGTTGCGTCCGGGCGTCCGACCGCCCGGTGCCGGTCCCGGGCGCGTGGCTGCTCCGGTGGCTCGCCGGCCAGTTCCTCCGTGACCAGGCGCCGCAGCTTCTCCCGTGCCCGTGACAGCCGGGACCGCACCGTGCCGACCGGGACGCCGAGTGCTTCCGCGGTGGCCGCGTACCCGAGGTCCGACCAGACGACCAACGCGAAGACCTCGCGTTCGCCCCGCTTCAGTCGGTTCAGCGCCCGTGCCGCGGCGGCCAACCGCTGGGTGTCGGCCAGTTGCCCGACGACCAGGTCCGAGAAGTCGGGCAGCGGCTCCGCGCGCGGCAGCCGTGACATCGCCGCGCGGTGCCGGCGGGCCGAACGGGCCGTGTTCCGCAGCACGTTCGACGCGATGCCCAACAGCCAGGCCCGTTCGCTGCGCACCTCCCCGAGCAGTTTGTCCCGCTGTCGCCACGCCTCCAGGAACGTCAGCGACATGACGTCCTCGGCCAGCGCCCAGTCGCCCGTGGAGCGGGCGGCGTGCGCATAGACCACACGGGCGTGTTCGTCGAAGAGCGCAGCGAACGCCGTCCGATCACCGGACCTGAGCCGGTCCTCCGCATACGAGTCCACGCCCACAAGTGTCCGCACGCGCCGATCGGTTCCCTCGGCTTCGGTCCGAGCTTCAGACGGCGGTCGCGAACAGCTCCTCCGCGGCGGTCAGCGCTCGACCGAGTGCCGCGGGCTCCGGCCGCAGCCCCGTGACGATCGCGTCGACGCCACTGGCCCGGTGGGGCGCCGTGACGGGCGGCTCGGGCGTCGTACGCTGACGCGGAGATGCCGGGCGCGGGAGCGGGGGAGGGCGCGTGGGAGTGACCGGACGTCGGGTGGCCGGTGCCGGAACGCGACTGGTCCAACGGGTGTCGACCACACGGGCGTTCGCCCGGGTGGCACCGTACGCGCTTCCGATGGTCGACCGGGCGGTGCACCGGCTCAGCGGGGGACGGACCCTGATGAGCGGGTGGCTGCTGCCGAGCCTGATGTTGACCACGACGGGCGCGCGTTCGGGTCTCCTGCGTCGCACGCCACTCGTGTGCGTGCCGGAACCCGGCGGCACATGGCTGTTGATCGGGTCCAACTTCGGCCGTGCGGGGCATCCGGGCTGGTCGGCGAACCTGATCGCACACCCTCGGGCATGCGTGAACTGGCAGGGGGAGGAGATCGAGGTGGGGGCCCGGCTGCTGGCGGGCGCCGAGCGGCAGGCCGCCTGGTCCGAGGCGCTGCGGTGGTGGCCGCCGTACGCCACCTATCAGTCCCGGGTGACGCGGGAGATCCGTCTGTTCAGGCTGGCCCGGAGGTAGGCCGCCCCTGCGGACGGGGCCGGACGGGGCCGGACGGGGCCGGACGGGTCGGACAGGCCGGACGGGTCGGACGGAGCGGGAACGCCGTCCGTGCGGGTGGGGCTACTTGGTGGGCTTGCGGCCCGTGACGCCGAGGTGCACCAGCAGCGCGAGGTTCGGCTTCAGATCGGCCTGCTTGACGCCCCAGGTCTGGAAACCGCGCTGGTGACCGGCGACCGAGGCGAGCATCGTGACCAGGGAACCCGCGACGGCCGCGGGGTTGACGTCCTTGTCGACGCGACCCTTGGCCTTGAGGTCCTTCACCGTGTCGGTGAGGGCCCCGGTGACCGGGTTCAGGACCTTGAGGCGGATCTTGGCGAACCGCTTGTCGCCCTCGGCCGCACCCAGGTCGATCACCCGCAGGATGGCGTCGTTGCGGCGCCAGAAGTCGAGGAACCCGTCGACGAGTTCCTGCGCGGTCTGCCACCCCGCCTTGCCCGTCCAGGAGCGTCCGTCGAGCAGCCCGCCGAGCACGCCGGCCTCGCCCGCCACCTCGTCCGCGATCTCCAGGACCGCGCCCTCCACGTCCGGGAAGTACTGGTAGAAGGTCGCCGGCGAGGTGCCCGCCTTGCGGGCCACATCGATGACCTTCACATCGCGGTACGGGGACGAGCTGAGCATCTGACCCAGGCAGTCCAGCAGCTTCTGGCGCGTCGCCTGGCCTCGTCGTCCGGCTACGCGGCCGTCGACGGTTCTTACCTGTCCTGTCATGTCGTCAGCTTACCGAGGGGGCATCAGAGCGCGATTCGACCGACTGCAAATGGGGTCCCCCCTGTTCGGGGGAGGGGGAGGGCGGGTGCGCGGCGGCCTCCGTTCGGGTTCCTCGTGGTCCGGGCCGTGCACAGCTCAGGGGCGGGTCCGTCCCAGGGCGGGGCGCTCGGAAAGGGTGTCATGGAATCCCCACCCCAACGGGAGGGTCCGGTTTGTGGGGAGGGGGGAGGGTTGGCGTAAATTGCTGGGAGTGTATGACTTAGGGGAAGGTTGAGGTGGTGATGGTCGGGTTCGCTGAGGGGGCGCCCTGCTGGGCCGAGGCGATGCTGCCCGACCTGGCCGCGGGGAAGCGTTTCTACGGGGAGCTGTTCGGGTGGACGTTCGACGAGGGCGCGTACGGCCGGGCGTACTACGAGGGGCGGACGGTGGGTGCGCTCGTCAGCAAGCGGGACGGGCGGATGCCCACCGTCTGGACGGTGTACTTCGCCGCCCCGGACCTCCCCGGCACGGTCCGCCGGGTGCGCACGGCGGGCGGCCGGGTGGTGACCGAACCGCTGCGCACCGGGGACGGTGACATGGCCCTGGTGGCCGACCCGGAGGGTGCCGTCTTCGGGCTGTGGCGCAGCGCCGGGCACCCCGGCTTCGACCTCCAGCAACAGGTGATGTCCTTCTGCTGGGCGGAGGTGTACGTCCGGGACGCCGCGGTCGTGGACCCCTTCTACGCGGCGGTGTTCGGGTACGGGGCCACCGACCTGCGCGACGACGGCCACCTGCGGGTGTGGTCGCCGGCCGGCACGCCGCCCGGCCCGGATTCGGCCGTCGGGGGCCGCATCCTCATCGGTGACAGCTTCCCGGCCGAGATGCCCTCGCACTTCCTGCTCTACTTCCGGGTCCCCGACTGCGACACCGCCGCCGCGACCGTCGTCCGGCTCGGCGGTCGCGTCCATCTGGCGCCCACCGACACCCCGTACGGCCGGATCGCCGTGTTCACCGACAACCAGGGAGCCGATTTCGGGGTCCTCCAGGACCACGAGGGGTCCGGGCGGGTGGAATCCGACTCCGAGACCACCCAGGAGTGCGACGTGCTCGCCGAGTTCGACGCCGAGTTCGACGCCGAGGGCCCGACCGACCGGCCCGGCGGCGCGCCCGGTGACGGGGAGTCGACTGTTCGGGGAGGCAAAGACGGCGGCAGCAGGGCGACGGGGCACTGAGTCGTGCGCCACATCGTGGACGTCTTCGAGGGCGGGAGGGCGCTTCGGAGGGTGACCAGAGTGCCCCATATCACGTGGTCGGCGGTCAGGTAGTCGATCCGGGACGCCCTCCGCGAGGTGAATGGACTGACTCGTCGTAGACACCCCGTTTCGTCCCCGGGTTCGCAACCGGCCCCCGGGGCAGGAAGAATCGGGGTGCGTGCCGCCCTGGCGGTTCGGTGGTGAGACGCTGCACGGGGTCGTGTTCGTACGGGCGGCCCGTACGGGGAGGTGGCAGGCAAGTGGTGGATCAGCTGATGCAGCATGATCCGAGACGGATCGGCCCGTTCGAGGTGCTGGGTCGGCTCGGAGCGGGGGGCATGGGACTCGTCTACCTCGCCCGCTCGGCATCCGGTAGACGGGTCGCGATCAAGACCGTCCGTACCGAACTGGCCGAGGACCAACTCTTCCGCGTCCGCTTCACCCGTGAGGTGGAGGCGGCGCGCGCGGTTTCCGGCTTCTACACGGCCGCGGTCGTGGACGCCGACCCCAGGGCCGCCGTGCCGTGGCTCGCCACCGCCTACGTGCCCGCGCCCTCCCTGGAAGAGATAGTGAACGAGTGCGGGCCGATGCCCGCGCAGGCCGTGCGCTGGCTCGCCGCCGGGGTCGCCGAAGCCCTCCAGTCCATCCACGGGGCCGGCCTCGTCCACCGCGACCTGAAACCGTCCAACGTCCTCGTCGTGGAGGACGGACCCCGGGTCATCGACTTCGGGATCGCGAGCGGGGTCTCCAACACCCGGTTGACCATGACGAACGTCGCCGTGGGCACCCCCGCCTACATGTCACCCGAACAGGCCAAGGACTCCCGTAGCGTCACCGGCGCCAGCGACATCTTCTCGCTGGGCTCCACCCTCGTCTTCGCCGCGACCGGCCACGCCCCGTACCACGGTGCCAACCCGGTCGAAACGGTGTTCATGCTGCTGCGCGAGGGCCCCGACCTGGCCGGGCTGCCCGACGAACTGCGGCCCCTGATCGAGTCGTGCATGCAGCCCGAGGCCGCTGCCCGGCCCAGCCCCGCGGACCTCCAGACCCAGTTGGCCCCGCACCTGTTCGGCTCGGGCTCCGACGACAGCGGCACCGCTTCCGCCTGGCTGCCCGAGCCCGCCACCAGCATGATCGAGTCCCGACGCGGCGGACGCACCCACGGGGCCCAGCTCCCCGGGGCCGGTCAGCGGATGGGCCACCCGGCCGGTCCGCAGGCCGGCGCGCAGGCCGGGCCGCCGCCCGCTCATCCGCTGGCGCACGGCGGCCCGCCCGGCCCCGCGCACAGCCCTGCCCACGGCCCCGGCCAGGGCGGGGCCCGGGGCGGACGCGGCCGGGGTGCGCCGGGCGCACCCCCGCCCCCGCCGCACGCCCCGCCCGTACCGCACCAGGCCCCGCCGGGGCCCGACCTGCCCCCGGACGCCGGGCAGCCCGTCCCCGGTCACGGCGCGGTGCGGCTCGCCGGCGCCCGGGTGCCCATCGGCCCCGGGCCCCGGGTCTCCGACACCCGCCAAACCGTCCACGGCCCGCCCCAGGCCCCGCTCTCCGGCCACTGGTCCCGGTCCGCCGCGGCCGGGCCGGGCGGCCCGGCACCCATGGAACCCGCCGCACCCGCGGCGCCGCCCCGGCCGGCCGCCCAGCCGCCCGCCGCGGGCGCCGGCTGGAGACCCTGGCGGTTCCGGATGTCCAACGACGTCTGGGGCACCCCCGCCGTCGACGGGGACCTCGTCTACGTGACCTCCTTCGAGGTGCACGCCCTCGACGTCGCGACCGGTCGCCGGCGCTTCAAGACCCGGGACGTCGCCTGGTCCATGGCCGTGTCGGACGGCCGGGTCATCGCCTCCGACGGGCCCACCATGTACGCCCTCGACTCCCGTGAGGGCACCGACCTGTGGCGCCTGTCCGCCGACGGCTGGGTGTACGCGCTGCGCGCCGAACGGGGCACCGTGATCACCGCGACCCGCGGCGGTGGCGTCCAGGCGTGGGACGCCTCGGGCGGCCAGAAGCTGTGGGAGGTCACCGGCGCCCAGACCGACTTCGAGACCCCCGAAGCCGGACCCGCCCTGCACGGCGACACCGTCTACCTCTGGCACGACGCCCGGCTGCGCGCCCTGGCCGCCCGCACCGGTGAGGAACGCTGGTCGTACCCCATCGGCGACGCCGCGTCCTGCGGCGGGGTGCCCGTCCGCGTCACCCAGGCCTCCGACGGCCACGCCTACATCAGCGCCGGCACCCGGGTCCTCGCCGTCGACAGCGGCACCGGACGCGTCCGCTGGCACTTCGAGGCGCCCGCGGCGTTCCTCGCCCCGCCCGCCTTCGCGCCCGGCCCCTCGGTCACCGGCGGCGGCGTGTACCTCGCCGACTACCTCGGCACCGTGTACGCGCTCGACGCCGCCGACGGCCGTGACCGCTGGCGCATCGCCACCGAACCCCGTTCCTCCACCGAGTCCGTCCTCGTCGCCGACGGCCATGTGCACGTGGGCAGCGGCAAGGGCCTCTACACGCTGGACGCGGTCACGGGCACCCCCAAGTGGCGTTTCCAGGCGGGCGGCGACGTGGTGGGCGCACCGGTCGTCGCCGAGGGCCGCATCCACTTCGGCTCCACGGACCACCTGCTGTACACCCTCAAGGCCGACGACGGCCGGCTGCGCTGGAAGCTGGCCACCGGGGGCGAGATCACCGGGGCTCCCGTGGTGCGCTCCGGCGTCGTCTACGCGTGCAGCAAGGACCGTTGCGTCTACGCCCTCGACGCGGAGAAGGGAACCGGCACGGCCCGCACCTGACGCCCCGGCACGGCGTGCCGGGGGCCATCGCAGCGCTGTACGGGGCCGAGCCCGTCTAGTGCTCTTCGGCAGGGCTCCAGTAGTGGGGGAGCATCTCGTCGACCCAGCTCGGTACGTGGGTGATGCCCTGGGGTCCCATGGTGGGGAACCAGGGGGCGATGTCGTAGACGAGTGTGCCGTGGACGGCGTCGAGGTCGGTGACGTGGAGGTCGAGGCCCTCGACCCGGAGGAGCCGGGGGTGGGAGACGGCGAGTTGGTTGGGGCGGCGGTGGTTGCGGTGGACGAAGGTTCCGGTGGGGGGCCAGTCGGGGTTGTTGCGGGGGCTGCGGGCGTGGAGGGCGACGTCGTCGGGGCTGGCGAGGTGGAAGTGCCAGAGGACCTCCAGGTGGGAGAACTCCTCCAGGCCCTGGAGGGTTTCCACGGGGAGGTCGGGGTTGAGGCGGATGACCGACTCGACCCCGCCCTGGTAGTCGTCGCCCGGTCGGAGATGGCCGCCGACGACGGTGGCCACGGGCATGATCTCCAGCTTGCTCATGGGTAGATCCCCTGGTCGTGGCCGGAATCCGGAGGGGATTCGGCTCCTCGGCGGCATCGGGCCCTCAGCCTATGCGGCGCAGGACGGTACGGGCCCGGTCGTCCAACTCGGCCGCCGGGGCATGGCCGCGCTGGCGGAAGGGGCTGAGGGCCCGCCGCATCTGGACGACGGTCTCCCGGGCACGACCGGAGTGGACGCCGTCCATCGAGTCGAGGGCCTCGGTCCAGGTGGCGATGGCGGCGTCCAGAGCCCCCTGCTGCACCTGCGCGGCGCCGAGGTAGCCGAGGGTGACGGAGTGGGTGCGCCGGAAGGTCTGCTTGCGGCGCAGACGGGTGCTCTGGGTGAACTGCTGCACCGCGCAGTACGGGAGGTACGCGGTGGAAACCGTACGGCTGTGGGCGGGCGCGGCGGGCGCGTTCGCCGGTCTCTCCGGGCTGGCCACCCTGCTGTGGAGGCCCGTCCAGCGCATCGCCCGGATGGGCCGACGGTTCAACCAGTTCATGGACGACTGGTACGGCGAGGAGGAACGCCCGGGAGTCCCGGCCCGGCCGGGCATGATGGAGCGGGTGAGTCGAATCGAGCACGAGCTCTGCCCCAACCAGGACAGCTCGATGCGCGACGCGGTGGATCACGTGCTCCGGGCCCTGCTCCGGATGTGTCCGGAGTGCAGCGATCCGGAGCGCGAACCCCCAGCCGGGAGCTAGGCGGGCATCCCGTACACGGGCCCACCGGGTGTGCACGCGCGTGGTCTAGTGGGCGCAGGGCCCGCTGGCTAGCCTGCTGGTCATGACCGATCACGTGCAGGTATCGACGGCCACCCCTACCGAAGAGGACGCCGTGACTCTGGCCGGGTCCGCAGTCAAGGCTCGCCTTGCGGCCGGAGCCCAGGTCATCGGCCCTGTCACCGCCGTCTTCTGGCACCTGGGTGAGTACGGCACCGGTCAGGAGTACAAGGTCCTCCTGACGACCACCTGGGACCGGTATCCGGAGCTGGAGGCCCACCTTCTGGCGGAGCACCCATGGGACAACCCCGAGGTGATCGCTGTGCCCATCGTGGCTGGCGCGGCGCCAGCCCTGGAGTGGATCCAGGGCTCCGTGACCTCGGCGCCGAAGGACTAGGAGCTGGTGCGCTCCAGGACCGCGCGGACGACGGGGAGTTGTCCGTGGGGACGGAGGCTCTCAAGAACGGACGTAAGACGCTCCATGGGGCGGATGGACGCGACGCCTGCGGCGAGGTCCAGCGCGCGGTCCGTCGTCGCGGCGGCCTCCTCCACCTCCCCGGCGGCGAGGTACGCCTCCGCGAGCCACGAGAGATAGAGCGACTTGTCCCGGGCGTACTCGTCCGGGTATCGGTCGAGGGCGTTCGTCAGGGCGGGGACGGCACGGAGCGGGCGACGGAGTTCCGTCCAGCAGCGTCCCGTCATGATGTTCAGCTCCGTGTGGTCTACCCAGGTCGACCAGTTCGGTTGCGGCTCGCCGTCTTGGGCGGTCTCCAGGGACTCCCGGGCAGAGGTGAGCGCGGTCTCCGCCCCGGCCGGCTGGCCGTCCACGGCGCAGGCCCACGCCAGCCGTTCGTAGAGCAGGGCCCGGACGGAGGATGGTGTCCGTGCCGTGATGGTGGCGCAGGAGTCCCGGGCGAAGGTCACCGCCGACCGCCGGTCGTGGGCGAGGGCGCCGTAAGCCAGGAAGGCGAGGCTGTTGCCGTAGAGGTCGGCGTCTCCGGCCTCCTGGGCGTAGCGCGGCTCTCCTCGTCCCTGGGGGCAGTGGTGTGCTGCTTCGGGGCGTGGACGACTGCGAGGAGTCGGCGTGCACGAGCGAAGCCAACTGCCGCCTGAAGAAACAGACCGTCGCCACGACCCTGGTGACCGCTGGTCTGCCCGAACGGCTCTCGTCGTGTCCCGGCAACCCACCCAGGTGCAGGGCTTGTGCGCCGACCTCCACGGCTGCGACGCGGTCGTGATCGCCCTGCGGACCGATTTCACGAACACGGCGGCCGAGCGGGACATCCGACGCGGCGGCGCGGCGGCGCGGCGGCGAACGCTCCCGCGCTCGGCATGCTGGGGCGGGAACTGCGCGGGTACAGCGGGACGGTCCTCGTCGTGACCAACCAGGTCGACCTGATGGCCCGCCGGTTCGCCGACGTGTCGGGCTGTTCCCGGGTCTTCGGGATCGGCTCGAACCTCGACTCGGCCCGCTACCGGCTCCTGCTCGCCCGGTACGCCCAGGTATCCCCCGAGCAGGTGCGCGGCCACGTCATCGGCGAGCACGGCGACCGCGCTGTGGTGTGCGCATCGACGACCACCGTCGACAGCCGCCCGATCACCATCCCGGTACGCACCATCATGGAAGCCCTCCAGCAGCGCCCGGCACTGATCCGCAACAGTAGCGGCCGTACCCGCTGCGGACCCTCCGGGGCCGTGCTCTCCACGCTCCGCAAGGCCCTCGGCCTGGTCGACGGCATCGAGGAGCTGTCCGTCCCGTACGGGGACGTCTACCTCGGAATCCCGCTGCACTTCACCGGAGGCAAGGCCGTACCGGCCCTGCCTCCCCTCACGCTTTGCGAACGCCTGTGTCTGGACTCTGCGGCCAGCAGTCTCCGCGACGCATACGCCCAACTCCCCGTTCTCTCCGAGAGGATCTCTACGTGATCACAGCAACTCGACTTGAGGCTGCCGCAGCGGCCGTCACCGTGCTGAGCAACTGCAAGGAGGTGACCGACTGGGCGTTGCGGTACTTCGGCCCGTGGTGGAACGCCACGACGGTGGACGCCGCCACCGTGTGCACCGGGGCCATCGTGATCGCGGACGTCAAGCCGGAGGACTACGAGGAGATCACCCTCCTCGTCCACGACGGCCGGCCCGCCGGAGAAGTGGAGTACGCCAAGCACCCGCTGCTGGTTGCGCAGGACGGCCAGGACATCATCGCCACGTCGCCGGAGGAGGGGACCGCGTACCGCAGCACGCCGTCCTCGGACCGCCTCGTCCTCGCCGGTTCCGACGCGCAGACCCTCGCCCTGGCCGCCGCGCGCCTGGCGCGGGAGGCGATCCGCGGCCAGCTCCTCCGCGACGGGTGGGCCGTGCTCCACTCCTCCGCGGTCGTACGGCCGGAGACCGGTGCGACGCTCCTCGCCTTCGGCGACAAGGGGGCCGGGAAGACCACCACGGCACTGCTGCTCGCATCACATGGCTGGCAGCTCCTCGCCAACGACCGTGTGCTGGTCCGGCCGACCGGCGAGAGGGATGTCGAGGTCGTGCCCTGGCCGTCGGCCGCTGCGCTTGGCCTTGGCCTGCTCCACTCGCTGGGATGGGACGACAAAGCGCGCGAGCACTTGCGGTCCGGCGGCAGCTTCCACCCGACACAACATGGCTCGGTGACCGGGGCGCTGCTTGCCGGCGATCACAAGCCGCTGTGGGAGAACACGAAGCGGGAGCGGAAGGTCCAGGTGTTCCCGGACCAGTTCCCGGACCTGTTCGGCGTGCCGCTGGCCACCGCCGGCCGAGCAGCAGCCCTGCTGTTCCCTCAGATCGATGCCGATGCGGCGCCGGACGTCGTCGACGACAGCCGCACGTTGGGCGAGGCCGACTTCATGTCCGGAAAGACAGAGGACCGGTACCCGGACGTCTTCGGGCAGACGCAGGGCGTGGACGGCGGCGGCCGGGAGAGCGCGCGCGTCGAGGTGGCCGCTCGTCTCGCCCAGCTGCCGCACCGCGCGCTCCGGCTCAGCCACGACGTGCCGGCGAACACTGCCCTGCTGACCAAGGTCGTGGCCTCGATCTGACGCCCGATCCGTTCGGTCGGGTGCGGTGATCCCATCCCTACCCACGTCAGGCCGACGAGCGAGCAGACTGCCGTGTGTAGCCCGACCAACTTCTAGTCGGGCTACACACGGACAACCACGGAAGGCTCCTCGATGACCCCCACCACTTTGCTGACCGACCATCCGGCGTGGACGGTGCTCCCGGACGGCACGACGTGCCGCCTCGTCACCGCAGGCGGCGACGCCTGGTTCGTCGCGTGGGACGGGACGGCCCTGATTCCGTCGAAGCTGAGCCGTCCCGCCACCAGCAGGACGGTGGACGCGGTCGAGACGCTGGCCGTCGACCTGCCGACGCGTGCCCCTCGCCAGCTCACCGAGCCCCTGGGCCAGTTGGGAACGGTGCACCGGTTGCCCTCCCCCACGCTGTGGGAGGCAATCACCAGCGGCCTGCTGCGCCGGATCATCCGGGCACCGCAGGCCCGCGCCCTGTATCAGCGGTGGACCGCGGCGTACGGCACTGCCTGGGATACCCCCGCCGGGACGATGCACACCGTGCCGAGCCCGGGCGAAGTACTGGACCTCACCGATGAGCAGTTCGCGACGGTCGGTGCGGCGCTCCACCACAAGGCCCTGCCGGCCGCCGCCGTGGCCTATCTGGAGCACGGTGAGAAGTGGGCGCAACTGCCGCCCGACGACTTGGTGAAGGCTCTCCAGGAGGTGTCGGGCATCGGCCCGTGGACCGCTGCCTGTGCCGCCGCTGACTTCACCGGGGACTACTCCGTCTACCCGCACGGCGACCTCGCGGTCCGCACCTGGGCCAGGAAGGCCGCCCCTACCGCGCTGCTGCCCGACGATCCGCGGGAATTCGAAGCCGCCTGGGGCCGGTGGGCATCGGACCGGTCTCAACTGCACGCCCTCACCACTCACACACTCGCCTGGGGGATCCATGCCCGACAGCCAGATAGCGGACGTCCCTGACCTGATCGCCGGAGCCCACCCGACTCGGCCGCTGGACCTGCTGCTGATCAACGCGCCGTTGCGGGACTACACGCTGCGGCCCCGCTTGACGGACTACACCCTGCCGGTGATCGGCATGGGGTACATCGCTACCTACGCCGCGCAGGCCGGCCACAACGTGGGGTTGCTCGACGCCGAGGCGCACGGTCTGGGCGTGGAGGACACGATACGGCTGGCCAACCGTGCCCGGCCCCGCTGGGTCGGACTGAACCTCCTGGCGCCTACCTATCAGTTGTCGGCGCGGATCGCCGCCGGGCTGGACGACTGTGTGCAGGTGATGGTCGGCGGCCACCACGCGAAGGCCGCCCCGGAAGCAGTGCTCGCCGACCCGCGCATGAGCCGCTTGGCCGCGCTGGTCGTCGGCGAGGGCGAGACCCGCGTGACCGCGCTCCTGGAGGACGTCGCCCGCCGGGCGGAGCTGCCGGGGGTGATGTGGCGTGACCGGCTCCTCGGCACGACCGTTGAGGGTATCGAGCACGACCCGGCCCGCACTCGGCACTGGCTGAGCCCAGACATCGACGGCCTGCCGATGCTCACCCGCGCGTTCCTGCCACAGGATCCGTACGTGGCCGGCGACGGCCGCCGGGAGGCCAACATGGTCGGGGCGCGTGGCTGCCCGTACGACTGCTTCTTCTGCGGCGCCGCCGTGAGCAAGAATCCGGACCTGACGATCCGCACCCGCGCCCCGGGCAACATCCTCGCCGAGATGCACCAACTCGCGTACCGCGAAGGGGTGAGCGCCTTCCGGTTCGTCGACGACCTGTTCCTCGGCGCGCGCCGCATCATCCACCCCATGATGGACGCCTTCACCGCCGACAAGGTCGGGGAGCGGTGGGTGTGGGACGCGACCGGGCGGATCAACGTGCTTGACCGCGAGGACGACTCGATGCTCGACACCCTCGCCGTCTCCGGGATGCGGGAGGTCGCGCTCGGGATCGAGTCCGGCAGTGACCGGGTCCTGGCCGCGATGGACAAGAGGATCACCGCGGCCATGACGCTAAGGGTTGCCGAGCGGCTGATGCGGCGCGGAGTGAACGTGAAGGGGTACTTCATCCTCGGCTACCCCGGCGAGGCCCCGGAGGACCTGACGGCGACGCTCGATCACGTGCGGCGGCTGTGGGACCTGTCCGACCGTCTGCCCGGCGGATTCCGAGCGAGCGCGTTCGAGTTCCGGCCCTACCCGGGGTCACCGGTGTGGGACCGGCTCGTCGCGGCCGGTCACGACCCGGCGGCGATGACCGCGTACGCCGACGTCGACCTGACCGAACAGGGAGCAGACGAGGCGATGCGGCAGCGGGACGAGTTCGCGTTCTCCGTGGGAATCCAGTTCGCCGGCACCCCGCTGCCGGAGCTGCGGGCCGCCCTGGCGCGGATTGCCCGTGAGCAGCACGACCGCACCACGACGGCGGTCGCCTGATGACGGGCACGCGACCCGGCCGCTTCATCACCCTGGACGGGCCGGGCGGCGTCGGCAAGTCCACCACCACGGCGGCCGTGGCCCGGCTCCTGACCGTCCACGGCGAACAGGTCCACGCGACGCGGGAGCCGTCAAACTCCCCGCTCGGCACGTTCATCCGGCAGAACGCCGACGACTACGACGGGGCCGCCCTGGCGTGCCTCGTCGTCGCTGACCGACACCACCACCTCGCGAAGGAGGTCGTCCCCCTCCTCGGCGCCGGGACCACCGTCGTCTGCGACCGCTACGTGGCCTCCACGCTCGTCGTGCAGGCCCTCGACGGCGTACCACAGCAGTACCTCCTCGACCTGAACGCGGGCCTACGGATGCCGGACCTCGCGGTGATCCTCACCGCGGACCCGCACGTCCTCGCCAACCGGATAGCCCAGCGGGGGGCGACGCACCGATTCAACCGGGATCCCAGCTTCCCGGCCCGGGAGTCCGCGCTGTACGGCGAAGCCGCCGAACTGCTGCGCGGCATGGGCGTACCCGTCCTTGTCATCGACACCGTCAGGGCGACACCCGAGGAGACCGTCGAACGGATCGCGACCGCCGCGCTCGGGCTCGGTAACGTCCACCACCTGGATTCCGCACCCTCACCCACGTAAGGAGACACCCCCACATGACCCTCAACGCCACGGTTGGCGACGACACTTGGGCAACAGTCGAACGGCTCAAGGGCTGGTTGGACGCGGAGGACAACGCCACGCCGCAGCAGGCCCGGCTCCTTCGGCTGCTCAAGGTCCAGGAGGAGGTCGGCGAGGTCGCGCAGGCCGCGATGGGCGCCGCCAACGCCAACCCGCGCAAGGGCAACAGCCACACCTGGGAGGACGTGCAGCACGAACTGTGCGACGTGATGCTGTCCAGCATGGTGGCGCTGCTCACGCTCACGCCGGACGCGGCGAAGGTCTTCCAGGAGCGCCTGGACGCCGTCGCCGAGCGGTCGCTGACCTGAGAGGACCGCGTCGCGCTGCCCCGTCCGGACCCCGTACGCGGCGTTGACCTGCGGGGGCGGGCCGGCGCGGGGACAATCGGGCCATGGCACCCACTCCCGGTCCGGCCCCCGGCACCCCGTACGACCGGCTGCTGCCCGACCTCCTCGCCGCGGGCCGCCCCCACCGGCTCGCCCTGACCGGGGGCTGGGCCGCCCGCGCGCACGGCCTGGTGGCCCGGGCGAGCCGTGACGTGGACCTCGCGACGGCCAGCCCGGTGCCGCTCCCGGAGATCGCCGCCGCCGTCCGCGGGGAACTGGAACGCCGGGGCTGGACCGTCCGGGCGGGGGAGCGCGGGCCGCTGTCCGCCCGGTTCACCGTGGAGGCGCCGGTCGACGGTGCCACGACCCGGCCCGTCACCGTGGACCTTCCGGGAACGGACCGGGGCGCCCCGGTCGGCGTCGTCCTCTACAAGGAGGCGTTGTGGCATCCGCCGGTCGCCACCCCGATCGGGCTCGCCCTCGCCCTGGAGGACCTGACCGGGACGAAGGTCCGCGCGCTCGCCGATCGGGGCCTGGCCCGCGACCTGGTCCACGTGCACGCCGTCGCCGACCGCTGGAGCCGCCCGGACCTGGAGGAACTGGGCCGCCGGCACGCCCCCGACACCTTCGACCCGCGTGACCTCCAGGCCCGGCTCTCGGGAGCGGAGTGGATGGACGAACGGGAGTTCCGTGCGTACGGGATCGGCCGCGTGGAGAGCGCGGCGCTGCGGGCGTGGGCGCAGGAGTGGGGCGACGAGATCGCGGAACGTCTGCTGGAGGGCGGGCCCCCGCCGGACGACGAGGACTGAAGAGGAGGACTGAACCCGCGGCGCGCGCTCAGCCGGGGTTCGGCGGGTCCGGGGGCCGGTCCCAGGTGCGGGTCTCGGCGGTGTCCGTGGGCGGCGGGGGCGGCTGCGCGGCGGGCACGGCGGAACGCCTCGGTCGACCGGCCATGACGAGCGCGCCCAGCAGGATCAACAGGCCGCCGCCCAGGGCGCCGACCACCCCCCAGCCCAGGCCCGAGCCGTCGCCGCGCACCGCCAACTCGCCCAGCGCCTGCCCGACCCGGACCATCCACAGCACCGTGAAGCCGAGGACCACCAGGCCCGCCAGCGCCACCGCCGGCCGGGACCTGAACACCACTCCCGCCAGGACCACCAGCGCCGCTCCGAGGAACGGCAGGAACAGCGAGAGGAACAGCTCCGCGCGGGCGTCCGTCACGCCCGGACCCGTGAACAGTTCCCCGACCTCGTAGTACCGCCCGAGGCGGCCGTCGTACCAGGCACGGAAGGGGCTCCAGACGGCGGCCGCCGCACCGATGAGCGCGAGGAGCGACCCGAGCACGTTGCGTGCCATGGTGTCGCCTCCTTCGCGGCCTACGCCACCGACGCTACGCCCGGTGTCCGGGCTCCGCCAGACGGGTGCCCCGCCCGCAGCGGGCCGTTCACCGTACGCGTCGGCACGGTGGCGCAGGCGTCATCCGGTCAGGCGCGCGCCGGTCGCGCAGGTGTCATCCGATCAGGGGCGCGTACCGGTCGCGTGGGTGTCGGTGGCGTGGGTGTCGAAGGGGCGCACGCCGGTGGCGTGGGTGTCCGCGGGCCGCAGCCCGCCACCCGTCGCATGGGTGTCCTGCGGCTTGCTGCCCGTGGCGTGGGTGTCCGCGGCCAGCGCGGCTCCGGCGGCGCCGAGCGCGGCTCCTGCGGCCAGGACGGCGACGAGAAGGAGCTTCTTTGCGCGGGTCATGTAACTGATCTCCCATGCGGTCAGTGGCCGGGCGTCGGTCGCACCGGCCGGATGCGGTGGAACCGCTCGTGCCGGAAACGGCGGCGGCGAGCCGCGGCGGCGTCCCCCTCGTGCCGCCACGGCTCGCCGTTCCCCCTGTTCCCCCTGGCGTTACGGGCGCCTTACGGCTTGCCGCCCGTAGCGTGGTTGTCCGCGGGCCTCGCGGTGCCCCCGGTGGCGTGGTTGTCGAGCGGCTTGACCTTGCCGCCGGTGGCGTGGTTGTCCTTGGCGGCCAGGATCTGGTCGTCCGTCGAGACGGCGTCCTGGGGCTGGGCCTTGCCGGTCTTGTCGGTGCTGCTCATGGTGCTGAACTCCTATTCCTGGGAGCCGTTGAGACGACCCGTCCGGCAGCTCCCCCGTGGGCTGCCGGACGGGCGCGCGGCCGACACCGTCATCGGCGTGGCCTGATCGGCTCGCCTGCCCCCCGCTGGGACGAGCCGATGAGATAGATGGTGGCCGAGCGAGATAAACGAACGATGAACGGGGCCGGTGACCGGCGGTTTCTCGGCGAACGACGGGAATCCGCGGGCGGGCCTGGTGCGTCCCGCGCAGCCCCCTCGGTAGGGGAGACGATCATGGACGCGCCCTGGTTGCCGGTCAGAGCAGATGAATTCCGGCCTGATCCCCACCGGGGACGAGTGGTCGTCAGGGCACGCCCGGTCCGGCCCGGCGCACGGCAGGGCGACCGGCTGCCCCGGGCGCACCCGGGGACGGGGTCACGCCACGGCTGCGGGGCTCAACAGGGACCGCACCTCGTCGGCCTCGCGCGAACCCAACTCCTCGTAGATGACCAGGGCCTCCGCCCAGCAGGCGCGGGCCCGGTCGGACTGCCCGAGCCGGGCCAGGGACCGGCCCAGCAGCGTCAGTACGCCGCCCCGGCGCCAGGGACCGCCGATCTCCCGCAGCGCCACCAACGCCTGTTCGGCGAGGGCGGCCGACCGGGCGGGCCGTCCGGCCGTGAGGTGGGCCTCCGCCAGCCGGAACAGGCTCATGCCCTCCCACAGCCGCTGGCGCGACTCCCGGAAGACGGCCAGCGCCTCAGTGAGCTGGTCGAGCGCCTCGGTGAGCCGCCCCGCCTGGGTGAGGGCCATGCCCAGCGCGTAGCGGCCGTTCGCCAGCCGCAGCGTCAGACCGATCCGGTCGTAGATCGCCACGCCCTCCTCGGCGAGCCGGACCGCCGTCTCGGTGCGGCCCGCGGCGAGTTGGATGCGCGACAGGTTGCACAGGGCACTGGCCTCCCCGGGCCGGTTGCCGTCCGCGCGGAACGCCGCGATCGAGTCGCCCAGGTACCGTTCGCCCTCCGCGTGCCGCCCCTCGTACAGGGCGATGATCCCCAGGTCGTTGGGCGCGTTGCAGCGCACCCACGGGTCGTCCGCGGCGTCGGCGAGCGCCAGGGCGCGGCGCGCCTCCTGCTCGGCCGCGGTGAACCGGCCGGCGGTGCTGTGGACCAGGGACAGCGTCAGCCGGGCGCGGGCCTCCACCCGGGGGTCGCCGTCGAGGGCCGCCGCGTCCCGCAGCGCGGTCGCCGCGGCCTCGTAACGACGGGCGCACACCCCCGTCTCGGCGAGCGCCTTCGCCGCCATCAGCAGGTCGACGGCGCTGCGCCGGGAGCCGCACCGCTCGCCCTGTCGGACGGCGGCCAGCAGGCATTCGGCCTCGGCGTACAGCCAGTCGAGCGCGGTGCCCCGGTCGGTGAACGACAGGCCCGGGCGGGCGGTGCGTTCCAGATGGTCGACGGTGCGGTCCCCGGGCCGTTCCAGGGCGTACACGCCGGCCGCCGTGGCCAGGTAGAAGTCGAGGAGCCGGGCCAGGGCGGCGGTGCGTTCGGCGGGCGGCTGCTCGTCGCGTTCGGCGCAGGAGCGCGCGTACAGCCGCAGCAGGTCGTGGAAGCGGTAGCGGCCGGGCGCCGCCGACTCCAACAGCGAGGTGTCGACGAGTGCTTCGAGGAGTTCCTCGGTGTCGTCCTCGCACAGGTCGAGCGCCGCCGCCGCGGCGGCGAGGGAGACGTCGGGGCCGTCGGCGATGCCGAGCAGCCGGAACGCGCGGGCCTGTGCGGGCTCCAACTGGCCGTAGCCGAGTTCGAAGGTCGCCTTCACCGCGAGGTCCCCGGCCTGGAGTTCGTCGAGCCGGCGGCGCTCGTCGGCGAGCTTGGCGGCGAGGGTGGACACCGTCCAGGTGCGCCGGGCGGCCAGCCGGGACGCGGCGATCCGGATGGCCAGCGGCAGGAACCCGCACGCGGCGACCACGTCGAGCGCGGCTTCCCGTTCGGAGCCGACGCGCTCCTCGCCGACGATCCGGGTGAACAGCTGCATGGCCTCCTCGGGGGACATCACGTCGAGGTCCACCAGGTGGGCGCCCGCGAGGTCCACCATCCGCACCCGGGACGTGACGAGCGTCGCGCACCCCTCGGTGCCGGGCAGCAGGGGCCGCACCTGGGCCGCGTCCCGGGCGTTGTCGAGCAGCACGAGGACGCGCCGCCCGTCGAGCAGCGTCCGGTACAGCGCGGCGCGCTCCTCCAGGGTCTCGGGGATCGACGGGTCCGGGGTGCCCAGGGCCCGCAGGAACGCCCCGAGGACCGCCTCGGGTTCGGCGGAGCGGGGACCGGCGCCCTGGAGGTCGACGTACAGCTGGCCGTCCGGGAACCGGGTCCGCGAGGCGTGGGCGACGTGCACCGCGAGGGTCGTCTTGCCGACCCCGCCGATGCCCGCGACCGCGGAGACCGCCATCACCCGCCCCTCGGCGGTGGCCAGCACATCGCTCAGCTCCGAGACGAAGGCCGCGCGACCGGTGAAATCAGGTACGGTGGCGGGCAGTTGAGCAGGTCGAACGGGCGCGGCGACCGGTTCGGGCGGGGCCGTCACGGGTTCGGCGAGCGCCGGGTCGGCGCGCAGGATGCCCTGTTGCAGTTCGCTGAGGCCGGGCCGCGGATCGACGCCCAGTTCATCGGCGAGCAGCCGTCGGGTGTCCGCGTACACGGCCAGCGCCTCCGCCTGGCGGCCACTGCGGTACAGCGCCAGCATCAGCAGTTCCCGCAGCCGTTCGCGCAGCGGGTGCGCGGCGGTCAGTGCGGTCAGCTCGGAGACGGCCTCGGCGTGGCAGCCCTGTTCGAGGTCCAGGTCCAGCCGGGTCTCCAGGAGTTGGAGCCGCAGTTCCTCCAACCGGGTCCGCTGGGTGTCCGCGTAGGGTCCGGGCACGCTCGCCAGCGGCTCGCCGTCCCACTGGGTGAGTGCCTGGTTCAGCAGGGTCCGTGCCCGCTGGAGGTCACCCTCGACGCGTGCCTTCTCGGCTCCGGCGGCCAGGTCCTCGGCGTGCGTGAGGTCCAGCGCTTCGGACGGCATCCGGATGGCGTAGCCGCCGGCCTCGGTGACGAGGACGCCGGGGCCGAGGGCCTTGCGCAGTCGGGAGGCGTAGGTGCGGACGGCGGCCAGGGCCTGCGAGGGGGGATCGTCGCCCCACAGCGCGTCGATCAGCTGGGCCGCCGTCGCCATCCGACCGTCGCGCAGCAACAGGGCAGCGAGCAGCGCGCGTTGCTGGGGCGAACCCATCGGGAGCGGGGTGGGGCCGCGCCAGGCCCGTACGGAGCCGAGGACGCCGAACCGCAGTCCCGGGGAGCCGTCGGCCGCGGTGGGGGTGAGGGCCGCCGTCGGGGTGGTGTCCCCCGGGGCGCCGGTGCCCACCGTGTCCGCCGCGGTGGCCGCCTGCGAGCTGTCGCCGGACGGTCCGGTGGCTCTGGACGGCCGGGGCGCTCCGGACGGCTCGACGGCGCCGGCTCCGGTGGCTCCGGGGCCGGTCGGGCGGGGCGGGGGCACCCGGGTCGGGCCCGCGGTGGGCGGGGGGCTCGCTTCGGCTCCGGGCGTGCTGCTGCTGGTCGCCTGGTGCGTGCTGGGTGCGGCGGCCGGGGTGGGGTGCGGGCCCGACACGACCCGTCCGGGCGCCTCCCCGTGACCCCTACCGGTACCGGCGCGGGGGCTGTCCGACGCTCCGTCCGTGCCGTCCGTGTCGTTCGGGGGGCCCGTCACGGCGTCCGGGGCGCGGTCCGCACCGTCAGGGTCGGGCTCCCGGCCCCCGCCGATCCGGGGGACCGCGGGCCGGCCGGGAGCGGGTGCCACCGGACGGCGCTGATCCGGGACTCGCGGTGCTCCGTCCATGCGTCCACCTGTCCTGCCTGAGGCGATGTCTGGGTTCCGTCAGTGTGCCTTGTCCGCTCGGGAAGCGGCAGCATTGATATGCACCCGTCACAGTGCTCGTGCCCGGGCGGGACCCCCCGGTGCGGGGATCTGCACGGGCTGTCGTACCCAGGGGAGACACCCGTACGCGCACCGGAGGTTCCCGGTGGGCGCGCCCGGTTCCGAACGGCTCGGACCGTGCGGCGCGTCGGCCCGTTCGGCGTGGCCGACCGCTGTGCGGGGCGCGCGGGCGCGTGGGTGGCGCGCACGGGAGCCTGACGATCCGTCATGACCGAAAAGTGGTGGACATCTGGGGACTCCTCCCTTGTTGAGGCGGGGTCAACGGTGCCGCGCGGGACCGTCGGGACGGTCCCGCGCGGCGGGTGCGGGTCGGATCAGGAGGCGTCGGTGACCGTTCCGGTCAGCACGGACCCCCCGGTCGGGATGCCCTCATCGTCATAGGTGGTCAGCTGGAGCCGGATCGATTCCGGGCCTTCCGTGACGGTGTCGCGGACCGTCGGAACGGGCACGTCCGCACTCAGCTGACCGGCGGGCACCGTCAGCCACAGGTTGCTGCCGTCCAGCTGGGACAGGGGCCGTTGCGGGTCGGGCTCGGCGCCGAAGTGCGTGGCGAGCCAGTCGGCCGGGACGTCCTTGGTGGACAGTTCGGTGCCGCCGGTCACCGGCAGGACGCGGAGCTCCGGCCCGTACACCTCCGTGTCGGCGGGCGCGGACAGGGTCATCCGCCAGGCGAGGGGGCTCCCCTCGGTCACCCGGTCCGCGACGGGCCGCACGGTGAACGTGGGCTTCGGGTCGTCGTTCTCGACGGTCACTCCGCCCCGGTCACTGCCGACGACGGCGCCCCGCACGGCCTTGGCGAAGACCTCGTGCGGCACGTCGTTGCCGTAACGGGTGTTGCCGTGCACGGTGACGGGGACGTCCAGGTGTTGCGTGCCCGGCTTGACGGTCACCGTGCGGGGGGCGAGCGGCGCCGGGCCGGCCGGGTCGGTGTACAGCCGGATCTGGCCACTGCCCCGTCCCGAGACGTGCACCGGAACGCGGACGGTGCGGGAGCCGGAGTTCCCCTCCTTGACGACGAGGCGGCCGAAGTCGACGCGCGGCATGTTCTTCGCCGGGTCGGGCGCCGGGGTGCCGGGGCGCCAGCCCCAGGCGTCCATCAGCCACAGCTTCCCCTTGGTGCTGCGCGGGACCAGCTCCAGCGACTTGACCTTGGTGAGGTCCAGCCCTGCGCGCACCGCGGACTTCAGCGGGACGCGGACCTCACGGGCCCAGGCGGAGGAGGTCATGGAGTTGCCGGGCAGCCCGTCCAGCGTGGCCTGACCGAGGCGGGCCCGACGGCCGTTGGTGTCGGTGATGCGGACGTCCAGCTTGGTGCCGGTGGTGTTGGGCGGCACGATCACGCGCAGCGCGAGGGCGTCGGAGCCCTTCACCGAGAACGGGCGGGACGGCGTCACCCGCACGGGAGTGCCGGCGCGGGACCACGCGGCCGACACCGCGTACCGGCCCGTCTCCCGGGGCAGGTGCCAGTACGCGAAGTGCGGTGAGGTCCCCTTCCCGTCCCAGGGCAGGCAGCTCTTCGTCTCGTCGTGGTCGACCTGGTTGCAGACCTTGCCGCCAGTGACCTTGGTGGAGGTGGTGGGCAGGACCGCGGGCTTGCGGTGGGCGCCGACCGCATGGGTGAGGACGCGGGCCGGGTTGGCCGAGGGCGCACTGCGGTGCGAACCGTCGAGCAGCGGGCGGACCTTGTCGTCACCGGCGACGAACAGCCGGGCCGCGGCGGCGATGTACGTCGACCCGGCCTTCTGCTGCTGGGTCGCCTTCAGCCGGGCGGCCGTACCGGCGTCGCAGTAGGCGTTGCCCTCGCCGCCCCAGTCGTCCCAGGCGGGGGCGACGGCCTGGCCGGGGGTCCACTCGGTGTTGAAGTAGTTGTGGTTGGCGCCGATGACGTAGGCGACCCCCTGGAGCGCCTTGCCGCGGCTGGTGCCGCGGGTGCCGTCGGCGTAGATCTGGCCCTGGAGGTCGGAGACGTCTCCGTCGCAGCCGGGGAGCAGGGTCAGGGAGGGCACGTCGGGTGCGGGGTTGTGGCCGAAGAGGGTCGGGCCGATGAGGACGGTGCCGCGGATCTTCCAGCGGACGGGTCCGCGGTAGCCGTCGGCGGCGGCGGGTGCCTTGTGGAGGGTGTCGAGGGCGGCGCGGTTGACGCCCTCGCCGCCGCGGGAGTGCCCGACGAGCAGGACCTTGTCCAGGTCGGCCTTGGGCAGCCGCTTGACGGCCGCGGGTGCGGTGGCCGGGTCCTTCGCCCACCCCGCCCAACGGGCCAGGTGCTGACGCACCAGGGACGAACGGGCCTGCGCGCCCGCGTCCTCGACGTAACCGTCCTGGCCGTTGACGCCGTTCGCGGAGATCGAGAGGGTGACGTAGCCCTGCGAGGCCAGCAGCTTCTGGTCGTGCAGATAGCCCTTGTAGCTGGGGATCTGTTGGAAGCCGGACGGGCAGGGCCAGTCGATGTTGGAGTCGCCCGCCGTGTTGTAACAGGTGCCGTGGCGGCCGTGCAGGAACAGGACGAGGGGGCGGGGGCCGGTCGCGTTCTTGGGCCCGACGACGGTGGCCTTCATCTCGACCTTGGCCGGGAAGTCCGGCAGCTTCACCGAGGAGAGGCTGTACTCGCCACTGGTCGTCTGGTAGCGGCCCTTCACACCCGGGTCCACGGAGTTCGCCGGCGCCAACGGCGGGATCGCGGCGCGCTGTTCGGGGGCGGCTCTACGGCGGGCCTCGGCCTGCTGCCCCGCCTCGTCCAACCTGCGCCCGCTCGCCAACACCTTCAGATCGTCACCGGCACCGATCCGTGCGCTGCCGAGCTTCAAACGGAAGGTCCGCTGGTCCTTCGCGGCGACCGGCACGCCCAGCCGGACGTCCCCGGCGTGGAACTCGACGCGCGAGTCACCGATCGGAACGGGCTTCGACGCGGTCCAGACGAGCTCCCGCTCGCCGCCCGCATCGGTTATTCGCCAGCCTTCGGGGAGCGATTGGCCCGGCTCGTCGACGGCCGGCGCGGACCGGACGGAGCCGGGTGGCGGCGCCGATCCCGGTGCGGCCAGGGCGAGTTGCGGCGCCCCCGACGCCAGCGCCAGGACCGCCACGGTGACGGCCCCCTTGCGCGTGACACGGATCAAGGTGATCCTCCTGTGCTTCTCGGTCGTGCTGGGGCGCCCCGGCGGATTCCGGGAACTCCCCCGGTCCGAAGGATGCGGGGGGCGGGCCCGCCGGTTGCCTACCGGCGGGCCCGGTGCCCGACGGCCGGGCGGGCGCGGGGGCGGCTACTGCGGGCTGCCGTCGTCCTCGCGCACGGCCGGCCCGCCCCGGTGGGTGCCCATCACCACGCCGCGGTGGGCGGGGCCGGCACCGCGCCGGCGGGACACGGCCAGGTGCCGCCGGGGACCCCGTCGGCCACCCGGACGTGCGACACGACGTACGGGTGCGGTGGACGGGGCGCAGCGGGTGTTCGGGCGCCCTCGCCGTCAGCGCGGGGGTTGCCTGCGCTCGTAGTCCCGTGCGGTCCCGCCGTGCTGGTCCACCCACCAGGCGATGCGGCAGTCGAGGCAGGTGTAGCGCCACCGGGGCAGCCGGGTCTCGGGGTCGGCGGCCTGGGCCAGGATCACGCACGTGCGGCCGCACTGGACGCACCGGACCGGCTTCTGAGCGTTCACACCGGTCAGTCTGGCAGGACGCTCCCGTGCGGGACCCGGTGTCGACCAGGGGTGATCAAGGGGCTGGTCGGGCGCGGACCGGGCGCGGGCCGGACGCGGGCCGGGGGCGGGAAAATTTGAAAGCGCCACAAAACGGACAGACAACGATTACCGCATAGCGGACGCCGGTGAGAGTGGCCTTGGTAAGTCCGGCTCGCTCTGCTCATGGTCCATGGAAACTCTGAGAGAACTCCGAATTCTGTCGCGCAAGGCAAGGTCGTAGCCCCTGTGGGGGAGGGGGAGTTAAGCGGAACTTTCCTCTCCGGTAACGAAAACCGCAGCGCCTACCCTCCTGTCCATGACTCAGGTGGAAGCACGGCCTCCGGCCGCAGACGCGGAGCCCGGCGCCCGGGGCCCCGCCGACGGGGGTGCGGACGTACGGGGCAAGGGGCTGAACGGGAACTCCGTCGGCCTGGTCGGCAGTGCGGTCATCGGCATCTCCACGGTCGCCCCCGTCTACTGCCTGACCTCCACCCTCGGCTCCACCGCCGGTGAGGTCGGCCTCCAGATGCCCGCCGTCTTCCTCGCGGGCTTCCTGCCGATGCTGCTGGTCGCCTTCGCGTACCGGGAGCTCAACCGCGCCGTCCCCGACTGCGGCACCTCCTTCACCTGGACGGTCAAGGCGTTCGGCCCGCGGCTGGGCTGGATGTGCGGCTGGGGCCTCGTCATCGCGACGATCATCGTCCTGTCGAACCTCGCCGGAGTCGCCACCTCGTACTTCTGGCTGCTGGCCGGAGAGCTCACCGGCAGTGCGGCCATCACCGCGCTCGACGACAACAAGGCCGTCCACATCGGCACGGTCCTGGTGCTCATCGCCGTCGCCACCGCCATCAGCTACCGGGGCATGACCGCCACCAAGGGCGTGCAGTACACGCTCGTCGCCCTCCAGCTGGTGGTCCTCGTCGTGTTCGTGGTGTTCGCCCTCCAGAAGGCGCGCTCCGGCGACTTCACGACCGGCGTCGACTTCTCCTGGTCGTGGCTGAACCCGTTCTCCGTGCAGTCCTTCGCCGCGTTCACCGCCGGACTGTCCCTGTCGATCTTCATGTACTGGGGCTGGGACGCCTCCCTCACCGCGAACGAGGAAACGATCGACAGCGACCGCACCCCCGGCCGCGCCGCCCTGGTCGCCATGGTCGTGCTGGTGGGCTCCTACCTCGCCACCGGCATCGCCGCGCAGATGGCCGTCGGCTCGGGCACCTCGGGGCTCGGCCTCGCCAACCCCGACACCTCCGACAACGTCTTCGCCGCGCTCGCCGGTCCCGTCATGGGCAGTGCGCTCGGCATCCTGCTCTTCGTCGCCGTCCTCGCCTCGGCCGCCGCGAGCCTCCAGACCACGTTCATCCCCGTCGCCCGCACCGTCCTCGCCATGTCCACGTACGAGGCGCTGCCCCCGTCCTACGCACGGGTGCACCCCCGCTTCCGCACCCCCGGCCGGGCGACCGTCACCGCCGGCATCGCGACCGGCGCCTTCTACACCGTCATGACCCTGGTCAGCGAGAACGTCCTGGTGGACACCATCTACGCACTCGGTCTGATGATCTGCTTCTACTACTCGCTGACCGCGTTCGCCTGTGCCTGGTACTTCCGCGCGGAGCTGCGCCGCTCCCCGCGCGACCTGATGTTCAAGGGCGTCTTCCCCGCCCTCGGCGGCACCCTGCTCGCCGCCGTCTTCACCAAGACCCTCATCGACATGTGGAACCCCGCCTACGGCTCCGGATCGGCCGTCCTCGGCGTCGGCTCGGTCTTCGTGATCGGCGTCGGCCTGCTGCTCCTCGGCCTCGGCATCATGCTCGTCATGCGCCGGCGGAGCCCCGCGTTCTTCCGCGGCGAGGTCCTCACCCGACAGACCCCGGCCCTGGTGGTCACCGACTGACGCGGCCCGGCGTGCGCCCGCCCACCAGGCGTGCGGGTGCGCTCAGCTCACCGCCCGCTCCACGAGCGCGGCGATCCGCGCCTCCACCTCGTCCGTCACCTCGGTCAGGGCGAACGAGGACGCCCACATCGCGCCCTCGTCCAGCTTCGCCAGGTCGCTGAACCCGAGCGTCGCGTACCGCGCGTTGAACTTGCCCGCGCTCTGGAAGAAGCAGACGACCTTGCCGTCCAGCGCGTACGAGGGCATCCCGTACCAGAGCTTCGGCGCGAGGACGGGGGCGCTGGCCTTCACCACGGCGTGCACCCGCTCCGCCATGACCCGGTCCGCCTCGTCCATCTCGGCGATCTTCGCCAGGACGTCCTGCTCCTCCTCCGCCGCCTTGTCCGCGCGCGACTTGCGCCGTGCGGCCGTCTTCAGCTCCCGGGCGTGCTCCTTCATCGCGGCCCGCTCCTCGGCCGTGAAACCCTTGCCCGTGCTGCCGTCGGTGCTGCTCATGGTGCGTTCCCTCCAGTCGACCCGGGTGGTCCCGCGGTGCGGGACCGATCCACAGGAGAGGACCATATTCCGACCCACTGACATCGGGCCGACACGCGACGGGCCGCCGGTGGAGGTACCCCGCGGACCGTCAGCCCTCCGCCGCGGGCAGCACCGGCAACAGGCGCGGCAGATGCCCGTCCGAAGCCGCCGCGGCCCGCTGCCGCTCCTCGGAGACCTCCCCGTACAGGGTGGTCCTGGGCCGCGCCGGACGGCCCGCGGCCTCAGCGATGGCGACGAGGTCCTTGACCGACCGGTACGAGCCGTAACCCGACCCCGCCATCCGGGAGATGGTCTCCTCCATCAGGGTGCCGCCCAGGTCGTTCGCCCCCGACCGCAGCATCTCCGCCGCCCCCTCGGCGCCCAGCTTCACCCAGCTGGTCTGGATGTTGCTCACGTGCGGGTGCAGCAGCAGCCGGGCCATCGCGGTGACCGCCCGGTTGTCCCGGGTCGTCGGGCCCGGCCGGGCGATCCCCGCCAGGTACACCGGCGCACTGGTGTGGATGAACGGCAGCGTCACGAACTCGGTGAACCCCTCGACGCCGTTCTCCCGGGCGCGTTCCTGCACCTCCACCAGGGTCCGCAGATGGCCCAGCCAGTGCCGGGGCTGGTCCACGTGCCCGTACATCATCGTGGACGAGGAACGGATGCCCAGCGAGTGCGCGGTCTCGATGACCTCCCGCCAGGTGGCCGTCGGCAGCTTGCCCTTGGTCAGGATCCAGCGCACCTCGTCGTCGAGGATCTCGGCCGCCGTACCGGGCACCGAATCCAAGCCGGCCTCCCGCGCGGCGGTCAGCCACTCCCGGATCGACAGACCCGTCCGGGTCGCCCCGTTGACGACCTCCATCGGCGAGAACGCGTGCACGTGGATGCCCGGCACCCGCGCCTTCACCGCCCGCGCGATGTCGAAGTACGCGGTGCCCGGCAGATCGGGGTGGATGCCGCCCTGCATGCACACCTCGACGGCACCCACCTCCCACGCCTGCGCCGCCCGGTCCGCGACCTGGTCCAGGGAGAGCGTGTACGCATCGGCATCCGTACGGCGCTGGGCGAACGCACAGAACCGGCAGCCGGTGTAGCAGACGTTGGTGAAGTTGATGTTCCGCGTGACGACGTACGTGACCTCGTCCCCGACGACCGACTTGCGCAGGTCGTCCGCGACCCGGCACAGCGCGTCCAGGGCCGGCCCGTCGGCGTGCAGCAACGCCAGCGCCTCCGGGTCGGTGAGCCGCGTCGGATCGTCCGCGGCGGTCCGCAGCGCGTCCCGGACGTCCGCGTCGATCCGGGACGGCACCATGCCCGGCGCCGCGGCCTCCCGCAACGCCTCCCAGTCCCCGTACACGGCGTCGAAGTCGTCCCGCCGGTCCGCGGTGCGGCCCTCGGTGTCGATGGTGCGGTGCAGGTCCGTGCGGCCCGAGGACGCCACGAACCCCTCGTCGGGCTCCTGCCAGGGCAACCCGACGGGCCGGGCGTCCGGATCGGCCAACCCGGTCTCCGGGTCGGCGAGCGCCCGGACGTGCGGCACCACCCGCGGGTCCAACCAGGGCTCCCCGCGCCGCACGAACTCCGGGTACACGCACAGGCGTTCCCGCAGGCTGAAGCCCGCAGCCGCGGAGTGCCGCGCCAACTCCTCGATCCGGGGCCACGGCCGCTCCGGGTTGACGTGGTCGATGGTCAGCGGCGACACCCCGCCCCAGTCGTCGATGCCGGCGCCGATCAGCCGCGCGTACTCCGCGTCGACCAGGTTCGGCGGGGCCTGGACACAGCCCGCGGGGCCCATCACCAGCCGCGCCACCGCGACCGTCGCCACCAGGTCGTCCAACTCCGCGTCGGGCATCCCCCGCATCGCCGTGTCCGGCTTCGCCCGGAAGTTCTGGATGATCAACTCCTGGACGCCCTGGTACGCCCGCGCCACCTTCCGCAGCGCGAACAGCGACTCGGCGCGCTCCTCGTACGTCTCGCCGATGCCGAGGAGCAGCCCGCTGGTGAACGGCACGGAATTGCGCCCGGCGTCCTCCAGCACCCGCAGCCGGACCGCCGGTTCCTTGTCGGGGGACCCGTAGTGCGGGCCGCCCGGCTCGCTCCACAGCCGGGTCGCCGTGGTCTCCAGCATCATGCCCATCGAGGGCGCCACCGGCTTGAGCCGCTGGAAGTCCGTCCAGGTCAGCACCCCCGGGTTGAGGTGCGGCAACAGACCCGTCTCCTCCAGGATGCGGATCGACATGGCGCGCACGTACGCCACGGTGTCGTCGTAGCCCTCCGCCGCCAGCCACTCGCGGGCCTCGGGCCACCGGTCCTCCGGCTTGTCCCCCAGGGTGATCAGCGCTTCCTTGCAGCCCAGTTCGGCGCCGCGCCGGGCGATGTCCAGCACCTCGTCCGGGGACATGAACATCCCGTGCCCCGCGCGCCGCAGCTTGCCGGGCACCGTCACGAAGGTGCAGTAGTGGCACTTGTCCCGGCACAGCCGGGTCAGCGGGATGAACACGCTCTTCGAGTACGTGATGACCCCGGGCCGGCCGGCCGCCGCGAGACCCGCGTCCCGCACCCGCGCCGCCGACGCCGACAGGTCCGTCAGATCGTCGCCGCGCGCCTGCAACAGGACCGCCGCCTCGCCCACGTCCAGGGTGACCCCGTCCCGGGCCCGCCGCAGCGCCCGGCGCATCGAATTGGCGGTCGGCGCCGAGGCACCCCGCCGGTCGGAACCTGCGGGGACTGCGGGGCCGGACGCGGTCTGGGCATCAGTCATGGACCGAGCATACGAGCGCAGCAGGGCGGCGTCAGTGGGGCCCGTGCCCGCCCCGCTCCCGGTGAAGTCCCACGTCAGCCCGGTAGCGGGGGGCCGTTCCGGCCACTTGGCGGACTCTGGTGGCGGGGGTGTGCGTCGGATAGCGTGAGTGACGTCTCGTCGCCCGCCGGCGGCTCCCCCCGGAGCGCGCACCCGCTGCGGGCGGCCGTTCACGGGGAGGGTGGGGCGTGCTGACTCTGGGCATCCTGTTCGGCGTACTGGTCGCCGTGGTGGTGTGGTTGGTCATCGTCCTGCTGCGCAGGTCCTCCACCTCCACCGAGAACGCCGACGGGCTCCTCATCGAGCAGCGACACCGCGCCCAGGCGCACGCGGACCGGCAGTCGTACCACTCGAACGCGGTCCACGGCCGCCCCCCGAGCTTCCGCGACGACCACCACCGCCCCTAGGCGTCCGGGCCCTGCGCCCGACACGACCCGGCAACGAAGCCGCCGGGAACGGAACCATCCGCTCGCGTCCGTCGTCGCAGGGGTCGGACACCGACGGGTGGTCGCCGGGCCGGGGGAACGGGCCCGCGCGTCCGCCGTGCGAGGGACGTGGGGGACAGGGTGAGTGCCGTGAGACCGATGCGGGCCGTCGTCAGGGCCACCGGGGCCGCAGCACTGTGCGCGGCGCTGGCCGCCGGGTGCAGCTCCGGCGGCGAACCGGAGGAGGGGGGCCCGGGCGGCCAGCAGACCCCCGGCGCGCGCACGGGACAGGAGGACACCACCCGCGGCGGCACCGCCGCGACCCCCACCCCTGCGCCCTCCCGCCTGGACTTCGAGGTCGACCCCGCCCGCGCACCCGACGACCACGCCGGGGCCGCGGCCCTGGCGAAGACGGCGGCGGCCCTCCCCGAGGAGTTCGGCCGGGGCTTCGAGAAGGCCGCACCCTACGAGAGCTCCCCGCGCGACTGGAACGTGCTGGACGAGTCCTGCGTCTGGCAGCGCGGAACACTGCCGGCGGACGTCCTCGCGAGCTTCACCCGACGCAGCCGACTGCCCGCCGCCGGTGGCAAGGGACTGGTCCGGATGTCCTCGACGGTGACCGTGCACCGCACCGGGTCCAGCGCCGACTGGGAGATGGCCGGCACCCTCGAAGAGGCCCTGCGCTGCCCCGACCAGCGGCTCGGCGGCGCCGAACGCGTCACCGGCCTGATGTCGTTGGGCTCCGCCTACGGCGAGGGCGGCAACCTCACCGCCGACGACGCCCTCATGGAGGCCGGCAAGTTCGTCGACGAACGCATCGGCGGCAAGGCCGCCTACTACGCCTGGCACCAGGCCCGGCTCGGCCCCGTCACCCTCGCCGTGGTCGTCAAGGGCGGCAAGGGCTTCACCAGCCTGCAACTCAACCGGTCCGCCGCCGAGGCCCTGACCTTCATGAAGAAGCGCGTCCGCGAGGCCCTGGGAGCCGCCACGTGACCGAGCCGCTGCTGCCCCGGGACCCGTCCGTCCTCGGCGGCCACCGCCTGCTCGCCCGGCTCGGCGCGGGCGGCATGGGCGTCGTCTACCTCGCCCGCGCCGCGTCCGGCGCCCTCGCCGCCGTCAAGGTCATCCAGGCCGAACACGCCGACGACGAGGACTTCCGCGCCCGGTTCCGCCGCGAGGCCGACGCCGCCCGCCGGGTCGACAGCCCCTGGGCCGTGCCCGTGACCGACGCCGACCTCGACGCGGAACAGCCCTGGCTGGCCACCGCGTTCGTGCCCGGCCCCGCCCTCCAGGAAGCCGTCACGGCCTGCGGCCCGCTGCCGGCGGGCAGCGTGCGGCTGCTCGCCAAGAGCCTGGCCGCCGCACTCGCCGCAGTGCACGCCGCGGGCCTGGTCCACCGGGACGTCAAGCCCGGGAACGTCCTCCTCGCCGTCGACGGGCCCCGGCTGATCGACTTCGGCATCGCCCGCTCCCTGGACGACACCGCACTCACCTCCGCCGACCTGGTGATCGGCACGCCCGGCTTCCTCGCCCCCGAACAGGCCCGTGCCGACGGCGGTGAACTCGGCCCCGCCTCCGACGTGTTCTCGCTCGGCTGCCTGCTCGCCTACGCCGCCACCGGACGCCCCCCGTTCGGCTACGGCACCGCCGACGCCCTGCTGTACCGCACCGTCCACGACGAGCCCGACCTCGCGGGCATCGCCGACGCGGCGCCCGCCCCGGCCGCCGAAGGACCACCCGGGGCCACCGGTCGACCCGCGCCGGGCCAGAACCCGCCGGACCCGCGGCTCGCCTTCCGCTCCGGCGCCGCGCCCCACCCCCAACAAACCCCCGCAGACACCCCCGCGGACGTCCCCGCAGACGCCCCCCGGGACGCCGCCCGCCCGCCGGAGGGCCCCGCGCCCCGCGCCACCCCGGCCACCGAACTGCTCGCCCTGCTCCGCCGCTGCCTCGCCAAGGACCCCGCCGAACGGCCCACCGCGGCCCGGATCGAGGCCGCCCTCGCCGAGGACGTACCGCGCGGCACCGCCGACTGGCTGCCGCCCCCGGTGGTCCGCATGATCGCCGACCGGTCGGCGGCGATGCTCGCCCTGCCCGACGTCGAACCCACCCGCGCCGACCCGACCCCCGCCCGGGCTCCCGCCCCACCGACCCGGCGCCGGCTCCTGCTGTTCACCGCCGGCGGCGCCGTCCTCGCCGCGGGCGGCGCGGCGGGCGCCTGGGCCCTGCGACCCGGGAGCGGGGGCGGGCCCGCCGCCCGCCGCTGGACGATCGGCCTCCAGGGCGCCCTGACGGGCCCCGCCGCCGCGGTCGGACGCGCCCAGGAACGCGCCGCCCGGCTCGCCGTGGAGGAGTACAACGCCCGGCGCCTCACGTCCTTCGAGCTGACGCTCAGGACCAGCGACGACGCGGGCCGCCCCGACCGGGCGGCAGCAGCGGCCCGGCGGCTCGCCGACGACCGGGACGTGCTCGCCGTCATCGGCTCCAGCACCGACCACACCTCGGACGCCGCGCTGTCCGTCTACGAGGGCGCCCTGATCCCCTTGGTGATGGTCGTGGGCGGCCGGACCGCGCCCGAGCAGCAACAGTCCCGCATGTTCCTGCGGGCCCGCCCCACCCACTCCTACGCCGCGATCCGGGCCGTGTACGCGCTGCTGGGCTCCGACCCGGCGCCCCGCCGACCCGGCCTCGTGGAGGACCGCAGCGACGAGACGGTGGCGTGGATGTACTCCACGATGTCCGCCTTCACCTTCCGCCAACTCGGCCGCCCTGCCCGCCCGCGGGTCGTCCCGGCCTCCCTCGGCGACGGCTTCGGCCCGGTCGTCGACGACCTGCTGGACGCGGGCGTCGACGCGTTCCTGTACTGCGGCCCGGCCGTCGGGGCGACCCGCTTCGCCCGGACCCTCGCCGACCGACGCTTCCGGGGCCCCCGCTACGCCGCGGAACCGGCACTCGACCCGGAGTTCCTCCGCGGGGCCGGGCCCGCCGCCGAGGGCTGGCGGGTCACCACCGCCGCGATCGGCCCCGAGGACCCCCGGGTCCGGACGTTCGCCGCCGCCCACCGCAAGCGGTTCGGGGCCGCCCCGGGCCTGTGGGCCGTGGAGACGTACGACGCGGTGAAGCTGGTGATCCGCGAGTTGGAGCGCACCGCCGACAGCGGGACCCGACCCGAACCGCGCGCACTGATGCAGCCGTTGCGCCAGGCCAAGTACCAGGGCCTCGCCCGACCGCTGCTGTTCACCGCGGACCGGGGCGAGTACAACGCCGCCGACGGCGTCTACCTCCACGAGGTGCGCGACGGCGCCTTCCGCTACGTCGGCCCCGCCCCGGCCCTACCACCGGGGGCCTAGGGCAACTCGCGACGACGGACCGGTGGCTACGGAAAGGGAGCAGGGAACGGCCATGCGCGCACTGAAGGGGACCGACCCCCGGTCCATCGGCGGATACCGGCTCCTGGCCAGGCTCGGCGCCGGCGGCATGGGCGTGGTGTACCTCGCCCGCTCCCCGGGCGGCGCCCTGGTCGCCCTCAAGGTGATCCGCGCCGAGTACGCCGCGGACCCCGCGTTCCGGAGCCGCTTCCGCCGCGAGGCGGACAGCGCCCGACTGCTGCGCGGTCGCTTCGTCGTCCCGGTGACCGCCGCGGACCCCGACGCCCGCGAACCCTGGCTCGCCACCGCCTTCGTGCCCGGCCCCTCGCTCGCCGAAGCCCTCGCCGAACGCGGCCCGTTCCCGTACCGCAGCGTGCGGGGGCTCGGCGCGCGGCTGGCGCTGGCGCTCGCGGAGGTGCACGCGGTGGGCCTGGTCCACCGGGACGTCAAACCCGGAAACGTCCTGCTGGCGTTGGACGGCCCCCGACTCATCGACTTCGGCATCGCCCGCTCCCTCGGCGCCACCGCGCTCACCGCCCCCGACGCGGTGATCGGCACCCCCGGGTACCTGGCGCCCGAACAGGCCCGGATGGGCACCGGCGAAGTGGGCCCGCCCAGCGACGTGTTCGCCCTGGGCTGCGTACTCGCCCACGCCACCACCGGCCGCCGCCCGTTCGGCACCGGCGCGGCCCTCGCCGTCCTGGTCCGCGCCGTGCAGGAGCCCGCGGACCTCACCGGCGTCGGCGGGCCCTGGCGCGCACTCCTGGAACGCTGCCTCAGCAAGGACCCGGCGGGCCGCCCCACCGCAGCCGCCCTCGCCGCCGAACTGGGCCCGGTGCCCCCGGTCGCGGGCGCCCCCGGCGACGACGACTGGCTGCCGCCGGACCTGCCCGCCCTGATCGCCGAACGCTCCGCCCGGGTCCTCGACCTGCCCGAACCCGAACCCGAACCGCAGCATCCGGCCGCCCCGCCGCCCGTCGCGCCACCTCCACCGGGTCGGCGGCGCTTCCTGTCCCTGGGCGCGGCGGCCGGGGTGCTCGCGGCCGGCGGCGCCACCGCGGCCTACCTCGCCCACGACCGTGACGACACGGGCGGCGACGCCGGACGACGCGGCACCCCGCCCCTGCTCACCCTCGGCCTGCACGGCGACACCTCCGGCCCCGACCGGGCCGTCGGCCGGGCGCAACACCACGGCGCCCGACTCGCCGTCGCCGCCCACAACGCCCGCCCGGACCGCGCGGTCACCCTGCGCCTCGTCCCCCGGGACGACGGCGGGGACCCGGACCGCTCCCGTGCGGTGGCCCGACGGTTCGTCGACGACCCCGCGGTGTACGCGGTCCTGGGCCCCACCAGCGACGCCACCGCCCTCGCGGCGTCCGAGCTGTACGTGAAGGCGGGGCTGCCGATGCTCACCGTCTGGGCCGGCCACGCCGACCTCCAAAAACTCCCGGACACACCGGTCTTCACCCTCCGCCCCTACACGACGGCGCTCGCCGCGCCCGTCGTGCAGTGGCTCACCCACGTACGGCCCGCCCGGCGCACCGCGCTGATCGACGACCGCGACGATGAGGACCACAGTTACGTCCTGGTCAAGGCACTGCGCGAGATACCACCGTCCCGGGGGACGGCGTCCGTGCACACCGTGGAAGCGGACTCCGACGACTTCGGCCCGGCGGTGGCCGACGCCCTCGCGGCCGGCGCGCAGGGCGTCGTCTACTGCGGGACCTCACCGCGCCGCGCCGCCCTGTGCGCCCGGGCCCTGCGGTCCGCCGGGTTCACCGGCGGACGGGCCCTCACCCAACCCGCCGGCACCGGGGAGTTCCTGACGGCCGCGGGCGACGCGGCCGAGGGGTGGGCGATCGGCTCGACGTTCGTCGACCCGGAGCGGCTGCCCCGGGCGGCCGGCTTCGTCCGCGCCTACCGCGAGGAGCACGGCACCGGCGCCCTCCCGCCGGGCACCGCCGAGGCCTACGACGCGGTGGGCCTCGTCGCCCGGGGCCTCGACGCCCTGGACACCCCCGATCGGGTCGCCCTGCGGCGGCACCTGCGCGGCGACCCGTACCGGGGAATCACCCGCCGGTACCGCTTCGTCGAGGGGGAGGACACCGTCGTCCAGAACGACGGCATGTTCCTCTGGCTCGTCCGCGACGGTCGCGCCCGCTACCTGGGCCCCTTCCTGGAGGTGGACCGCAAGGCCGCGGACCGGGCCCGGTGAACCAGGTTCACCGGCACCCGGGCGGCGGACCGGGAGACTCCACTCGTACTGACCGTGTCCATTACAGTGCTGCGAGCCAGCCGCTCGGCGAGGGCAGTGAGGGGGAGGTCCGGTGAGCGCAGCGGCCACCACGGTGTGGGGGCGGGCCGAACAGCAGGACTTCCGCAGCCGGGTCAGGGGCACGCTCCTCGGCCTCGCCGTCGGGGACGCGCTGGGGGCACCCGTGGCGCCACTCGACCGCGACGGCATCCGCGACGCCTACGGCGACCCGGGGTTGACCGACCTGGCCCCGGCCCACGGGCGGCGCGGCGCGGTCACCGCCGCCACCCAACTCGCCCTCTTCACCGTCGACGGGCTGATCCGGGCGCAGGTGCGGCGCGACACCGGAGCCTGGCACCCGCCCACCGACCTGCACCGGGCCTACCGGCGCTGGGCGGCGACCCAGTGGGACTGGGGCCCCGACGAGCGGCGTGAGAACGACGGTTGGCTCGCCCGCCAGGAGTGGCTGTACACGCGTCGCGACCCGGCACGCTCCCTGCTCATCGGCTTCGGCGACGCGTCGATGGGCACCCTCGACGCACCGAAGAACCCGCAGGAGCGCGGCTGCGAGGCCGCCGTCCGGTCGGCGCCCTTCGGGCTGCTGGTGGGCTGGGAGCCGGACCTCGTGGTCCAACTGGCGGTGGAGTGCGGTGCTCAGACCCACGGCCACCCCGAGGGGTACCTCGCGGCCGGCGCGTACGCGGTGATCGTGCACGGGTTGGCGCGCGGCGGGAGCCCGGACGAGGCGGTGCGCGAGGCGCTGTCGCTGATCGGTGCGCGGGAGGGCCACGAGAGCGTGAGCGCGGGCCTGGAACGGGCGTTGGACGCGGTGCGGCAGGGCCCGCCGTCCGCGGACCGGGTCGAGGACCTGCTCCACGGCGACGGGGGCGGCGGTGACGTAGGTGACGCCGGGGGCGGCGTCGACCGCAAGGGGGGCGGTGAGGCCGCCGGGGCGCTGGCCGTGGCCGTGTACTGCGCCCTGGTCGGGCAGGACGTCCGGCACGGGCTGACGCTCGCCGTCAACCACGGCGGGGACTCCGCCGGGACGGGCGCGCTGACCGGTGCGCTGCTCGGCGCCCTGCACGGGGAGACGGCGTTGCCCCCCGCCTGGATCGCCGAGTTGGAGGGGCGGTCCACGGCGCTCGCCCTCGCCGACGACTTCGCGATGGAGATGACCCAGGGGCCCGCCCTGCACGGCCCGTCGACCGACTCCCCGGCCTGGCTGGCGCGCTACCCCCGGGGGTGAGCGCCGCCGCCGGAACGGAGCCGAGCCCCCTCGGCCGGGACGGCGGGCCAGTCGAGAGGGCTCTTCGGGTGGTACGTGGTACGCGGTGCGGTGCGCGGTCGCGGCCGGGTCAGCCGAGGTCGAACGCGCCCCCGTGCACACCGGTCACGAAGGAGGTCCAGGACTCGGAGGTGTGCGCGAGCGTGGGGCCTTCGGTGACCTTGGAGTCACGGACGTCGACGGTGTGCGCGATCGGGGACTTGACCTCGATGCACGCGCCGTTGCCCGTGGAGTAGGAGGACTTGACCCACGTGTGCGTAGAGCCCTGCTGGATTGCCATGTTCGCTCCGGTTGTGCCAGTTGCCAGTTGGTTGTGTGGCTGACCGGTCGGTGGCCGTGGCCCCGACGGTCGCCGCCCCCAGGAACCGCGCCCCCGGGTCGGGGACGTGCTCCGTGATGGCGCGCTCGACGCTACTCGCCAACTCCACTGAGCGAACTCGCTATTCACTCGACAGGATGGGATTGGGTATTCAAGTCTTCCGCGGCTCATGGGCCGAGGTGTATTATTCGGCAATTTTTTCGAGAGCGGCCAATTTCCCGCTTCTACAGCCGTGTTGCCCGCACGGGGTCGCGCTCCGTCCGAAGGGGCGAGCCGTTCCGCACCCGCCCCGAATCCGTACCGGCGACCAAGGGGCCGGTGACTGAGCGTACCCCCATGCGATCATTTCTGCGATCATTGGGGGTGCGCGAAGGTATCGATGAGGACCGGAAAAGTCCGCTCAGCGTGCGTAGTCCTTCGCGATGTCGGAGATGAACTGTCGCGACTGCTCGACGTTCAACGCCTGTGCCCGCAAATGCTCGTACATCACGCTGTAGCGCTGCACGTCGTTCGCCTTCTCCAGATAGAGGTCACTGGTGACCCCCTCGATGTAGACCACGCTGGAATCCGACGCGTCGGGAAACTCCAAAATGGCGTACTGGCCGTTCAGCCCCGGATGCGCACCCATGTCGAACGGGATCACCTGGACCGTGACGTGCGGCAGCCGCGACTGCTCCACCAGGTACTCCAACTGCTCCCGCATCAGATCCTTGCCGCCGACCATCCGACGCAGGGTCGCCTCGTCCAGCACGGTCCACAGCCGCAACGGGTTCTGCGGGGCCGAGATCCGCTCCTGGCGCCGCAGCCGGACCTGCACCCGCTTGTCGATGTCGTGCGGCGCGGTCTCCGGCAGCGCGCCCGAGATCAGCGCCTGCGCGTAGGGCCGGGTCTGGAGCAGCCCCGGCACCACCTGAGGGTCGTACACGCGCAGCGAGGCGGCGTCCGTCTCCAGACCGATGTACACGCTGTACGGGATGTCGCCGAAGGAGTGCCACCAGCCCTGCTGGCGCGAGTCCTTCGCCATCTGCATCAGCGACTCGACGATGCGGACGTCTTCGACCTCGTACACCCCGCACAGGTCGCGCACGTCCCGCTGGCTGATGCTGCGGCGGCCGTTCTCCAGGCGGCTGATCTTCGACTGGGAGACGAGGAGGCGCTCGGCCACCTCTTCGGCGGTCATGCCCTTCAACTCCCTCAGGCGGCGCAGCTCCTGGCCGAGGCGGCGGCGTCTGACAGTGGGGTTGACATGGGACGCCATGGGTCTTACCTCCGGCTCCGGGCCCGCGACCACGGGCTGCTGTCGCCGGCGACTATCCGTATCTGCTGTTCAGCAGACTGCCACTCGGTGGGGTGTTGGCGCTGGCAAACTCCATGTTCTTGGGCATCCCTTGGCCCGGGTTCCGCGCGGTGCGGTGCTGCGGGGTGCGCCGTCGCGTGCGGGTGCGTCGTGGTTGCCCGCGCTGTTCCCCGCGCCCCTGACCTGTGCGTCCTGGTGCGGGTGCGTTGTCCTGCGCGGTGCGCTGATGGTTCGCGCAGTTCCCCGCGCCCCTGTCGGGTGCGTTCTGTCGCGGGTGCGCTGTTGCGTGCGGGTGCGTTGTGCTTGCCCGCGCAGTTCCCCGCGCCCCTGACCTGTGCGTCCCAGTGCGGGTGCGTTGTCCTGTGCGGTGCGCTGATGGTTCGCGCAGTTCCCCGCGCCCCTGACCTGTGCGTCCTGGTGCGGGTGCGTTGTCCTGCGCGGTGCGCTGATGGTTCGCGCAGTTCCCCGCGCCCCTGTCGGGTT
>NZ_JBHWIQ010000019.1:0-82361 GCF_042732055.1 Streptomyces sp. NPDC059816 | reverse complement strand
GCGTTCTGTCGCGGGTGCGCTGTTGCGTGCGGGTGCTTCGTGGTCACCCGCGCAGTTCCCCGCGCCCCTGACGGGGTCGGAAGGGGCGGCTCGCTGTCCTGCTGCCCTCCGGGGTGCCCCGACAGGGGCGCGGGGAACTGCGCAAAACGACAGCGCACAGCACCGAGCAGCGCACCCGATCCGGGACGCACGGGATCAGGGGCGCGGGGAACTGCGCAAGGGCCAGGCGCACAGCACAGCACAACGCACCCGGACCAGGACGTACGGAGATCAGGGGCGCGGGGAACTGCGCGAAATCCCCAGCGCACCGCGCGGAACAGCGGACGTGCAGCGGGACGCACCCGCGCAAGCGCACCGCGCAGCATCGCACCGCGCGCAGCGGAGAGGCAGACCGCCAGCGCACCGCGCCGACGGCCCACCCCAACCCCAAGCGGAGCGTCTCAGTGGGCGACGGCCCGAGCCATCGCCCCGTGCCGAGCCTGCACGGGCAACCCCGGCTCGGCCCGACCACCAGGCCGACCCCCCGGCGGACCCGCACCCGGAGCAGCCGGCCGCCGAGGCCCGGCACCCGCCCCGTTCTGGACGTCCATGACGGCGTGCGCCACCATCCCGCCCATCGGATCGTGCCGGATCAGGTCCCGCAGCCGGGACCGCGAGGAACGCCCTTCGTTCCCGGGATACAAGTGCTTGCCGAGTCCGACCGCATGGGCCAGCGCGGCGAGCGCCGCGGTCCGGGGATCCGGCGGCACGCCGGTCCGGATCGCACTGTCCAGTCGGGCCCTGATTTCCCGACTGATCGCCGTGTCCGTCGCCTGGTAGCGAGTCGTCGGCAGCACCCCGCACATCTGCCCGGCCACGGCATGCACCATGCCGCACCGTTCGAGGTGCGAGAGATAAGTCTGGCGCAGCCCCAGTCGGGGCCCGCCTATCCAGTGGACGGCCCGTACCGGAGCCCCGCGCCTGCGGAGTAGTTCCAGTGCGGAGTCCAAGGTCGGATCTCCGGTCGGCCGTGGCACGACCACGGCGATACGATCCCCGTCTGGGGCTATTCGTCCAGCCAGCGCCAGCTCGACTAGCTGCGCTCCGGCCAGCCCGAGGTCAAGCGACTGCGGCTGCGCTGTGGTACCCGTGGTCGGGTCCAGAGCGAGCAACAGCAGCTCCTCCGGAAGTGTTCTGCGGCTCCTGCCCATCCATGCCTCCCCGCGTGGATGAATGACAGGGTGACCCCTCTCACATTGGTCTGTCGAGAGTGCGTGGCCGGTTTGTTGTGGAACCGATAGGTATGTCGTTCTCGTCTACCCGGGGGGCGGGTTCGGTACCCAGCAGACTGGGGCGGCCACGTACGTCCCGAATTCGGGATCGAGGCGCGTCGTGCGTTCCAATGGCGAGCAGGCGCGGCCGGTTGTTGGCTGAGTGGTTGAAGCACGGCGTAGGAGGCACGGTGGCGGGCGAGTCCCCCGGCAGGTCGGAGCAGCAGAGTGCGTCGGGGGACCCGGTGGACTCCCAGACACCCAGAACGGCAGCAGGGTCAGGATCGGTTCCGGCACCCGCGAACGGGCGGTCGGCCGAGGGTGGCGATCCGCGCCGCACGGTGTCCCCGTCGGCCGGGGACGGGGTGACCGGCCCCACCGGTGACGGTACGGACCGGGCCACCGCGGTGTTCCGGACCTCCCTCGCGCTCTCGGAGCGCGAGGACGACGCGTCTGATGCCCCCGTCGAGGCGCGTGGCGGCCCCTCAGGCGCCGCGGAGGGTTCCGTTTCCCCCAGGGGCGGCGACACTGCCGCGGAGGCCGCTGAGAGCCGTACGGAGGGCTCGGCGGGATCTGGTGGGGAGCCGCAGGGGGACGAGGACCCCGAGGACGCTCCGGCGGACGACGTTTCGGACACGGCGCCGCCCCGCGACCCGGGTTCCGCTTCGCCCCCCGAAGCCGAAGCCGAAGCCGAAGCCGAAGCCGAAGCCGAAGCCGAAGCCGAAGCCGGCGACGACGTGGAGACGGACGGCTCGGACGATGCGGACGCCGAGAGCACCACGGCCCCCGCGGACGAACCGAGTGCCTCCCTCACCAAGAGCGACAGCGGCAGCAACAGCAACAGCGACAGCGGCACCGACAGCAGCGACGGTGACAGCGACGGGTCGGCCGTCGACCAGCCCACGGGCATCTTCCGGATGCCCGCGCCCCGCGTCGACCAGCCCACGACCACGCTGAAGCTCGGTGACGTCACGGAGCCGACGGGCGGCAAGGCCCCGAAGGGCGACGAGCCGTCAGCCCCGGACACCGCCCCGGAGTCCGGCCCCGCCGCCCCGGTCGAGCGGGACCAGGAGCGGACCAGCAAGTTCGTCGCCCTCAAGCCCCTGGACGAGCCGGCCGCCCCCCGGCGCCCCGCGGCCAAGCCGTCCTGGGTGACCGCCACCGCCGCCGAACCCGACAGCGCCGCAGACCCGAGCACCACCACCGGCACGGGCACGGGCACGGGCACGACCACGGGCACGAGCACCGGGACGAGCGCCCGGCCCGCCCCGGACGGCAGCGCCGGCGAGACCTCGGCCCTGCCCGCCGCCTCACCGGAGTTCACCACCCAGCAGCCGCTTCCCCCGAAGCCCCCGCTGGACCTCCTCGCCGAGCTGACCAACACCCCGCCGCCCCGGCAGACCCCGTTGCGGACGGCCGCGCGACGGGTGAAGATCTGGACCCCGCTGGTCCTGCTCCTGGTGGTCGTCTTCGCGGTTGCACAGATGATCCGGCCGCTCCCGGAACCCTCGTTGACGCTCACCGCGAAGCAGACGTTCACCTTCGAGGGCGAAGAGGTGTCGCTGCCGTGGCCCGAGGAGGGGCACGGCTGGATGGACGTGAACGGCGTCGGCACGATGGCCCGGTTCGGCGAGCAGAAGCCCGTTCCGATCGGCTCGGTCGCCAAGGCGATGACCGCGTACGTGATCCTCAAGGAGCACCCGCTCAAGCCCGGCGCCGCCGGACCGAAGATCCCGGTGGATGCCAAGGCGGAGCAGGAGGGCGGCCTCGACTCGGTCGGCGAGTCGACGCTGAACACGCTCAAGGAGGGCGACCGGATCACGCTGGAGGACGCGATCTCCGCGATCATGATCCCGTCCGCCAACAACATCGCCCGTCTGCTGGCCCGCTGGGACTCCTCGGAGAAGGAGTTCGTCGCGAAGATGAACCAGGCCGCCAAGGACCTGGGCATGACGAAGACCACCTACACCGACCCGTCGGGGCTGAACGAGACCACCGTCAGCACCGCCGAGGACCAGGTGAAGCTGGGCAACGAGCTGGTGCGGATGAAGGCCCTCACGGACATCACCAAGCTGCCCGTGTGGACCGACCAGACCGGCAAGGAGTGGCAGAACTACAACCGCCTCGTCCCCTACGACGGTGCGCTCGGCATCAAGACCGGCACCACCACGAAGGCCGGCGGCAACCTGCTCTTCGCCGGCACCAAGCAGGTCGGCGGCGAAACCGCGATCGTCGTCGGCGCGATCCTCGGCCAGCACAAGCCGCCGATCATCGACACCGTCAACGCGGTCAGCAAGACGGCGATGATCGCGGCCCAGGGCGAGGTCAAGGCCAGCACCATCCTGAAGAAGGGCGCGGTCGTCGGGTACGTCGACGACGGGCTCGGCACCCGTACCCCGGTCGTGGTGACCAAGGACGTGTCGGCCGTCGGCTTCGCCGGGCACACCGTGAAGGTGGAACTGAGCGCCGGTGACGACCTCACCCACGAGGCGGCGGCCGGGGCCCGGGTCGGCACCCTGAAGGTCGGCGACGGTTCGAGCGGCGCCGTCGAGGTGCCCATAGCCCTCCGGAGCGCCACCAGCGAGCCCGGCTTCGGCGCGAAGATCACCCGCTTGGGATGATCCGTGCCGCGCCCGGCCACCGGGTCGCGGTCGCGTGCGACACCCCGCCGTCCGCCCCTTCCCGGGGCGGGCGGCGGTGCCGTTCGAGGACCGGGCACCGCAGTGATCCCCGGCCGCTCGACCGTGTTAGCGTCGCGTTCATCGGGGCAGGACGCCTGGGTTCAGGGGCAGCGCCGCCCCGGATCACCCCCGGACCAGTGACGAACACGGGGAGAGCCGCACGTGGCCACGACGGAGCCGACCCGGTCCGACGACGCCGAACCGCACGGCACCGCCGGCCGGCGCGCCCGCGGGGACACCGTGGAGCGGCCGACACCCGACCCGGGTGGCGCCCCCGACCCGGCGCCCGAACCCGCCTCCCCGGGCCGGGGGGCCGCGTTCCTGAAGCATCCCGTCACCGTGGTGACGGTCCTCGCCGCGGTCCTGCACATCGCCTGGTTCTTCACGTTCGCGAACGGTGGCGGGGACATCGCGGCGCAGGACGCGTGGGCGGAGTTCGTCGGCCGGAACCCGGACTCCGCGTACAACCTCGCCTGGTACGGCGGGATGCACCCCGTCTCGTACAGCGTGGTGTCCCCGTACCTGATGTCCGTGCTCGGGGTGCGGACCACGATGATGGTCGCCGGCACGGTGTCCGCGTCGCTGCTCACCCTGCTGCTGGTGCGTTCGCGGCCGGTGCGCAATCCGCTGTGGGCATCGCTGGCCGGACTGTTCGCGCTGATGTGCAACACCGCTTCGGGCCGGGTCACCTTCGGCCTCGGCATCATGTTCGGGCTGGCGGCGGTCGCGACGGCGTTCTGCTGGCCGCACCGCTGGCGGCTGCGGCGGTGGCCCAAGGCGGCGGTCGCCGCGTTCTTCGCCGCGCTCGCCACGGCCGCCTCACCGGTCGCGGGACTGTACGTCGGGCTCGTCGCGGCGGCGCTGTTCCTCCAGAAGCGGCGGCCCGGCGCGTTCGCCCTGGGGCTCGCCCCGAGCGTCGTGGTGGCGCTGTCCGCGTGGCTGTTCCCGTTCTCCGGCACCATGCCGATGTCGTTCGGGTCGGCGAGCCTGCCGGTGCTGTACGGGGCGCTGGTGTTCTTCCTGGTCCCGAAGGACTGGACGACGGTCCGGATCACGGCCGCCGTCTACACCCTGGCGGTGCTGTTGAGCTGGCTGATCAGCTCCCAGATCGGCTCCAACATCACCCGGCTCGGGCTGCTGTTCGCGGGCGTGGTGCTGCTGGCTGCGCTCCCGTACACCGTGCCGCGCAGCCGCAAGTGGTACGTGATCGTCTGCGTGTTCGCGGGCTTCCTCACCTGGGCCGGGGTGAAGGCCACGATCGACGTCGTCCACACCACGCCCAAGGCGTCCTGGGCCCGTGAGCTGGCGCCCCTGGTGAACCAGTTGCAGCGGGTGGACACCGAGCGCGGCCGGGTCGAGGTCGTCCCGGCGCGCAGCCACCGCGAGGCGTCCGCGCTCGCCCCGTACGTCAACCTCGCCCGGGGCTGGAACCGGCAGGCCGACATGGATCGCAACCCCCTCTTCTACGACGACACCCTGAACTCCGCGAACTACCACGAGTGGCTCCAGCGGTGGGCCGTGCACTACGTCGTGCTGCCCGACGACGAGCCGGACGGCGACGGGGGCCGCCGCGAACGCGAGCTGGTGCTCCGTGGTCAGCCGTACCTCAAGCAGGTCTGGGGGGACGCGCACTGGCAGCTGTTCGAGGTGCTCGACCCCACGCCGCTGGCCAGCCCCGGCGCCACGGTCACCGACATCGAGCAGGGCGGCATGACCATCGAGGTGCGCGCGCCGGGCCGGATACTCGTCCGGGTGCCCTACTCGCCGTGGCTGGGACTGGTCGACGAGAAGGGCGAGAGCGTCGAACCGCCCGAGGAGACCGAGGCGTCCAAGGCCCGTCCGCAGGGCGTGCCGAAGTCCTTCGACAATGTGGCGGGCTGTGTGCGGGAGGCCGAGGAGGACGCCCACGGGGACCAGTGGACGGAACTCCTGGCCCCCCGCCCCGGCACGTACCGGCTGGCCGCCCGCTACCAGATCCCCCGCGGCACGACCTGCCCCGACGAGCTGGGCTGAACCCGCCGGGCGGGGGCGCCCGGTCAGGGGGCGAGGCGCAGCGCCAGACCGTCCAGCACGCGGTCCAGGCCGTACCGGAACTTGCGGTCGCGCAGGTCGGCGAGGGTCTGCGACGCGGGCCGCTGAGGCTGCTGGAGCCGCGGGTACGCGTCGGTGGCCTCGTCGATCGCGGGCTGGAGCCGGGCCGCCCAGGCGTCCTCGTCCTCGCCGCTGCGGGCGACCAGGGTGAGCCAGGCGGCCTCGCTGGTGCTCGTGCCCATCACATAGGCGACGACGGTGCTGATCGCCATGTCCGCCTCCTCGACGGGGAACCCGGCGGTCTCGAACAGGGCGATCATCCGGTCGTTGACCCGCATGACGTTCGGCCCCATGTGGGAGAGTCCGACCTGGCTGAGGAAGGACGCGATCCACGCGTGTCGCAGGATCATCGCGCGCACGCTGTCCGCGCAGCCCGCGGCGGCCTCGCGCCAGTCCGAGGGGTCCTGCGCCTCGGGGACGTGGATCTCGCCGTAGACCTCGTCGACGACCAGCTCGATCAGTTCCTCCCGGCTGGCGACGTGCCGGTACAGGGAGGTGGCGCCGGCGCCGAGCCGGGTGCCGAGCCGTCGCATGCTGAGTGCTTCGACGCCCTCCTCGTCGAGGAGGGCGATCGCCTCGCTGACGATGTGCTCCGGGCTGAGCACGGGCTGTTCCCGGCGCGGGCGGCGGCGCGTCCAGGCTGACGCGACCGGCGGCCCCGCGGCCTGCGCGCGCACGTCGGTCCCGCTTTCGTCCGCGGACTGCGCTCCGGTTGCCATGACCTGCTCCCGTTCCGCCCCGGGCACGCGCGGAGGGAGGGGTTCCGACCGGCTTCGAGGCTTCACCTCACCGTAGCGCACACCGTGCGCAGATGCGTACACCGGACCTCGCGGCGTGATCACGCCCTCGTGCGAACGGTGTGCGCACTTGCGCACACCCCTCCGATTGCGTACGTTGTTCGCAACGAAGGAACGGTGTTCGCACATCGGGAACGGTGTGCGCATCCGATCGGTCGAACCCGGCCGAGCCCCCCGCCCCCGGCCCGGCCGGGCCGCTTCGCATCGAGAGGTGTCGCATGGAAACGCTCACCCGGACGTCGGCGTCGTCGACGGGCGGCCCCGCCGCCCGCAACCCCCGCCGCTGGCTGATCCTGATCGTGCTGTGCCTCAGTACGCTCGTCCTGGTCATCGACAACATGGTGCTCACCGTGGCGGTGCCCTCGCTCACCGAGGACCTCGGCGCCACCGCCCAGGACACCCAGTGGATCCTCGACTCCTACATCCTGGTCTTCGCCGGCCTGCTGCTGACCTCGGGCAGCCTCTCCGACCGCTTCGGCCGCCGCCGGATCATGATCATCGGCCTGGCGCTCTTCGGGCTCTCGTCGCTGGCGGCGACCTTCGCCACCGACCCGGGCCAACTCATCGCGGCCCGCGCGGTCATGGGCGTCGGCGGCGCCCTGGTGCTGCCCAGCACCCTGTCGATCCTCATCACCGTCTTCGACGAGCAGGAGCGCCGCACCGCGATGTCCGCGTGGAGCGCGGTCGCTATGGTCGGACTGATCGGCGGACCCGTCCTCGGCGGCGCACTGATCGCCTGGTTCTGGTGGGGCGCGGTCTTCCTGATCAACGTGCCGATCGCGGTCATCGCCATCGTCGCCGCGTACGCCCTGATGCCCGAGTCCAAGGGGCCCTGGCTCAAGCCCGACCCGCTGGGCGCCGTGCTCTCCTCGGTCGGCATGGTCGCCATCGTCTGGACGATCATCGAACTGCCCCAGGGCGGACTCGGCCACACCAGCACCCTCGTCGCCCTGATCACCGCCGTCGTCGCCAGTGTCGGATTCGTGTGGTGGGAGACGCGCACCGACTCCCCGATGGTCCCGCTCGGCCTGTTCCGCAACCGCGACTTCAGCGGCGGCAGCTTCTCCCTGACCCTCGTCCAGGTCGGCAACGGCGGCCTGCTGCTGGTCCTCAGCCAGTACCTCCAGTTCGTGCTGGGCTACACCCCGACCGAGGCCGGACTCGCGTTCATCCCGGTCGCCGTCGCCTCCCTGGTCTTCAACGGCATCGGCGCCTCCCTCGGTAGCCGCATCGGCAACCGCCGCCTCGTCGTCACCGGTCTGCTGGTCTCCGCCAGCGGCTTCTTCGCCCTGTCGGCCGCCGCCCCCGGCGGCGAGTTCCCGGCCGTCGCCGCCGCGCTCGCCCTGCTGGGCTGCGGTTCCGGGCTGGCGATGCCCGCCGCGATCGCCGCACTGATGGGCGCCGTCCCCGCGGAGCAGGCCGGTGTCGGCTCGGCCCTCAACGACACCATCCAGCAGATGGGCGCCGCCCTCGGCGTCGCGATCCTCGGCAGCGTGGTCGCCAGCGGCTTCGCCGACCGGATGCCCGACACGGCCCCCGAAGCCGCGGAGTCCTCGATCGCCGACGCCCTCGCCGTCGCCGAGGGCACCGGGGACGCGGGACTCGCCGCCGCCGCCCGGGACGCCTTCACCGAGGCCATGTCCACCAGCTTCGTCATCGCCGCGGTCGGGGTCCTCGCCGCCGCCCTCCTGGCCCACCTGGTCATGCGCAACACCAAGACCCCCGAGCCCGCTCCCGAAGCCGCCACCCCCGAAGCCCCCGCCGCGGACCCCGAGCCCGCCCCCGTACTCGCCGCCCACTGACCCACCCGTCACACCCCGCACCACCCACCCCGCCCGCCACCCAGTCGCCCGACACCCACCGAGGAGCACCCGATGACCGGTCAGCACCAGAACACGACCCAGTCCCCGGCCCCGCAGCTGCCCGCCGAGCGCTACGCCGCCGCGGAGTCCCTGCTCCGCCACCACCGCGCCCGCCTCACGCCCGGTGCCAAGGTCCGCCCCCACTGGACCGGTGACGGCTCCCGCTTCTGGTACGCGGTCGGCACCTCGCACACCGACGCCGACGGCCGCCCGGGCCGGGTGTTCATCGCCGTCGACACCCGCCGCGGCACCCGCACCCCCGCCTTCGACCACGACCGACTCGCCGCAGCCCTCACCGAGGCGACGGGCACCCCGGCCGACCCGGCCCGCCTCCCCTTCGACGCCATCGAACTCACCGGGGCCCCCGACGACGCCGAAGCCCGTGAGGGGGCCGGCGCCCGGCCCACCGCAGTCGAGTTCGACACGGTCGAGGGCCACTGGCGCTGCGACCTGGACACCTACGCCCTGGAGCGGATCGAGGACCACACTCCGGGCAGCTTCCTGGACATGGTGTCGCCCGACGGGAAGCACTCGGTCCACCTCAAGGACCACGACCTGTGGATACGCGACCGGAAGACCGGCGAGGAGCGCCCCCTCACCACCGACGGCACCCAGGACCACGAGTACGGGCTCAGCCCCTTCACCCCCCTCGTCCTGCTCCGCCGGATCGGCCTGCCGCACCTGCCGCCCGCGCTCGCCTGGTCCCCCGACTCCACCCGCGTCCTCACCCACCTCACCGACCAGCGCCGGGTCCGCACCACCCACCTCGTCGCCACCGTCCCGGACTCCGGCGGTGCCCCGGAACTGCTGCCCCAGCAGTACGCGTACCCGGGCGACGAGCACCTGCCCACCGGCACCCTGATCGTGCTCGACGCGGCGACCGGCGACGCGGTGCGGGCCCGGACCGAGCCGCTGGAGATGCCGCTGATGTCCCCGATCACCACCCGCTGGGCCTGGTGGGCCGAGGACGGTTCGGCGGTGTACTTCCTGCGCCAGTCCCGTGACGTGCGCACCCTGAGCCTCGAACGGATGGACGCGGTCACGGGGGAGGTCCGCACCCTGGTCAGCGAGTCAGGGCCGACCCGGGTCGAACCGGCGCAGCAGCGCGCCCAGGCCCCCATGGTCCGGCTGCTCGCGAACGGCGCGCAGGCGCTGTGGTACTCGCAGTCCGACGGCTGGGGCCACCTCTACCGGTACGACACGGCCACCGGCGAGCGGCTGGCGCAGGTCACCGCCGGCGACTGGGCGGTCCAGGAGATCCTGCGGGTGGACGAGGAGGCCGGCACCGTCCACTTCGTCGCCTCGGGCCTGGTGGCCGACGACCCGTACCGGCGCACGGTGTGCCGCACCGGCCTGGACGGCACGGGTTTCGTCCGGCTCACCGACGACGGCCTCGACCACCAGGTCACCGTGACCCCGGCCGGCGACCGCTTCCTCGACTCGGCGTCCACGGTGGACACCCCGCCGGTCATCACCGTCCGGGACTGGGACGGCCGGGTGGTGGTGCACCTGGAGACCGCCGACCTCACCCGGCTGCGGGCCACCGGCTGGACGCCCCCCGAGCGGTTCCGGGCGAAGGCCGCCGACGGCGTCACCGACGTCTACGGCGTCCTCTACAAGCCGCACGACTTCGACCCGCGGCGCAGCTACCCGGTCATCGACCACCCGTACCCGGGCCCGCACGCCCATCGGGTCAGCCCGTCCTTCGACCCGGGCGTCCTCGGCTACGACGCGGAGGCGGTGGCGGCCCTCGGCTTCGTGGTGATCGCGGTCGACGGGCGGGGCACGCCCGGCCGGGACAAGGCGTTCCACGACGCCTCGTACGGCCGGCTGCACACCGGCGGCCACCTGGACGACCACGTGGCGGCGATCCGTCAGCTGGCCGCCGCCCGCCCCTGGATGGACCTCGACCGGGTCGGCGTCTTCGGCCTGTCGGGCGGCGGGTTCGCCACGGTGCGGGCGCTCGCCGACCACCCCGAGTTCTACAAGGTGGGCGTCGCGGAGGCCGGCAACCACGAGAACCGGCAGTACTTCGCCTGGTGGTCGGAGACGTACGACGGGCCGGCCACCGAGCAGGACTACGCCCGGTCGTCCAACGTGGCGGCCGCCGACCGCATCGAGGGCAAGCTGCTGCTCGTCCACGGCGGCATGGACGACAACGTCCACCCCCACCAGACGCTGCTCCTCGTCGACGCCCTGATCGAGGCGGACAAGGACGTCGACCTGCTGATCGTCCCCCGCGCCGAGCACGTCTTCTTCGGCTACGAGCACTACGTGAGCCGCCGCCGCTGGGACTACTTCCTGCGGCACCTGCTGCACACGGAGCCGCCGAAGGGCTACCGCCTCGCCCGGCCCGAGATCGACGCGGAGCTCCTGACCGACATCTTCAGCTGACCCCGGCACCCTGCCCCTGTCCGTGACCCGGTCCCGCGACGCCTGACGCCCGCCATCCATGAAGCGGCCACCGCCCCCGAAGCGGTGGCCGCTGTGACGTATGCCCATCCCCGTGACGAATAACACCCCCTGACTGAACCTCACCGATTCCGCCCTACGTATCCCCATAACGCCGGAGAAATGCAACAATCCTGAACATCCGAAAATACGCACGGAAGGACACGTAGAGTGACATCGAACCGTCGCCTCGCCCAGGGACTCACCACGATCAGCGCCCTCCTCGCCGCCGCGGCCCTCTATGCCGGGTACCAGGGCCACTGGCTGCCCGCCGGGGCGCTGGCGTACGGCACGCTCTTCCTCTCCTGGACCGCCGGCCGAGAACGGACCAATCACCAACGGGCCCTGGCCGAAAGGGAACACGCGGTGCTCGCCGCCGCCATGGACCCCCTCGACGCCCCGCCCCCGCTGGACCCCTGTTGCCCCCTGTGGCGGCACTCGGTCACCGTCCACGGCGCGAACTGCACCCGACGCATCACCCACCACGAAGCGACCGAAACCCACTCTCACGCAGCGTGACGGCATGTCACCTGAGGGCCGTAGAAGGGCCGTAGATGGGCTGTCGAAGAGCCGTCGAAGGACCACCGAAGGGGCCCGCGACGGTCCCCGACCCCCGGACATCACCCCGCGGAGGACGCCGGGGACCCCACCCGTTCGAGGACCACCACCGGAATCACCCGGCGGCTGCGCGCCTCGTACATCCGGTACACCGGAGCCAAGCCGACCATCAACGACCACAACCGTTCCCGCTCCTCCCCCTGCGCGGTGCGGGCCCGGGCGAGGAACCGCTCGCCGAGGACCTGCACCTGCACCTCCGGCTCCGCGGCCACGTTCAAGTACCACTGGGGGTGGGTGTGCGTCACGGCCGAACCGGAGGCGACGAGCACGTAACGGTCACCGTCCTCGCCGAAGAAGAGGCCGGTCCGGTACAGCGTGCCCGACGTGCGCCCCCGGTGGCCGAGCACGAGGTTGGTCATCCCTCCCTCCCGGTAGCCGCTCGCCCCGTCGGTCTCCACGTAACGGCGCACGTGTTCCGCCACCGAAGGATCAGGGCTGTCCACCCCTTCCCCCAGGGACCAGGAGGGCTCCGAAGGCCCCTCCGTACGTCCAGAGCCGCGCACTGACATCCCGTACTCCTCTTCGCCCGTCTCGTCCCGCGCCGCCGACCGCATCAGTGCGCGGCCACGAGGCCCTGGGCGAACCCGCCGTCCACGGCGAACTCCACATTGGTGGTGAAGGTGGCGTCACCGGCCAGGAACAGCGCCGCGGCGGCGACCTCCGCCATCGTGCCGGTGCGCTGCAACGGGGTCGTCTCCTCGCCCTGTCGCACGAACTCCCGGCGCTCCTCCTCGCTCAACCCGGGCACCCCCATCGACGGCGTCTTGATGAACCCCGGAGCGACCGAGTTGACCCGTATCCGCCGGGGCAGCAGCTCGGCCGCCAGGACGTGGGCGAAGGCGCGCGTCGCCTCCTTCGACGCGGAGTAGGCGCTCAAACCGGGGAAGACCACGTCATTGGCGACCGTCGTGAAGACCACCGACCCGCCCTCCGTGAGCAACGGCGCCAAGGCCTGCACGGTGAAGAAGGCGCCCTTGGTGTTGACCGCGAAGTGCCGGTCCCAGGACGCCTCGGTGACCTCACCGAGCTCGGCGAACTCCGCGATGCCGTGGTTGACGAAGAGATGGTCGACATGACCCAACTCCCGGTGGACCAGGTCGGCGAGGGCCGAGATGTCGGCCGTGCTCGCAGCATCGGAACGCACGACGTGCGCCGCCGCCCCCGCCAGCTCGGTCCGCGCCTCTTCGAGGGTCTTCTCGTTGCGGCCCGTCAGGACCACCTCGGCACCCTCGGCCAGCAGCGCCTTGACGATCGCCAGACCCATGCCGTGGGTCCCCCCGGTGACCACGGCCTTCTGTCCCGTGAACCTGCTCATGACGACTCCTTCTTCCCCTGCGTCGGCCTACTGCGGCGGTGCTCCGTCGCCGGGCCGGTGTGCCCGGCGCGGCGTCCTGGAAGAACTCTGCGCGGCACCGCATTCGATCCGCTTGCGATCCGCATTCAGTCGACCGTCGACCCGCTACCGACCCCGCACGCACGGGCCGTTCACGGCCCCGGCCCCGTCATACGCTGGGGCCATGCGCTTCGGTGTACTGGGCCCGTTGGCCGTGTGGACAGTGGACGGCGACGCCCTGGCGGTGCCCGGAACGAAGGTCCGCGCCCTGCTGGCCGACCTGTTGGTGCACCCGGGGCGGGCGGTCTCCGCGGACCGACTGGTCGACGACCTCTGGGGGGACGGCGACGGGCTGCCGGCCCGCCCCGTGAGCGCCCTCCAGACCCTGGTGTCCCGGCTGCGCAGCGCCCTGACCGCCGCCGGCGGCCACGACCTCGTGGTGCGCCGCCCCCCGGGCTACCTGCTCAAGGTGAGCGGCGAAGCCGCGGACGCGATCGACGCCGAACGGTTCGCCGCACTCGCCGACCGGGCCCGGCGCACCACGGACCCCCGGGAGCGCGCCGCACGCTTCACCGAGGCCCTGGCCCTGTGGCGCGGCCCCGCCTTCGCCGGGTCGGCGGACCGACCCTTCGCCCGGGCCGCCGCGGCCCGCCTGGAAGAACAACGACTGCTGGTCTGGGAGGAGTACGCGGAATCCCGACTGCACCTGGGAGAGCACGCCCAACTGGCCGCCCAGATAGCCGAACTGACGGTCCGTCACCCGCTGCGGGAGCGGCTGCGCGCCTCTCACATGCGGGCCCTGCACGGCGCCGGACGGCCCGGCGAGGCCCTGGACGTCTACCGGGACCTGCGTCTGCGGCTGTCCGAGGAACTCGGACTGGAGCCCGGCCCCGCACTGGTCACCCTGCAACGGGAGATCCTCCGCCAGGGCCCGGCCGTCCCGCCCACGGCCCCCGCCGCCGACCCCACGGGTCCGCCGGACACCGGTCGCCGCTCCTGCCTCCCCGTCCCCGTCACCGCACTGATCGGCCGCTCCGGAGCCGCGGCCGACGTACGGGCGCTGCTGGCCACGGAGCGCCTGGTGACCCTGACCGGCCCCGGCGGGGTCGGCAAGACCCGGCTCGCCCTGGAAGTCGCGAACGGGGCCGCCGACTCCTTCCCCGACGGCGTCCACTGGGTGGAACTCTCCGGACTCGCACGGACCACGGGCACCCCCGAACCGCCCGCCCCCGGCACCACGCCCGCCCCCGGTACGGCGGACGGCCCGGCCCAAGCGGTGGCCGTGACCCTGGGCATCCGCGACGACGCCCGGCCCGGCCCACGACCGAGCACGGGCCCCGGCCCGCTGGCCGAGCGACTGGCCGCCGCCCTCCACGGCCGCCGACTCCTCCTCGTCCTCGACAACTGCGAACACGTCGTCGACGCGGTGGCCCACCTGGTCCGCACCCTGCTGAGGACCGCACCGGGGCTGCACTTCCTCACCACCAGCCGGGAACCGCTGGACCTGTCCGGCGAAACACTGTGGCCCGTCCCCCCGCTGGACGTGCCCCCACCGGGAGCCACCCCGAGCGAGGTACGACGATCCAGCGCGGTCCGACTCTTCGCCGCCCGGGCCGCCGCCGCATCGCCGGGATTCACCCTGTCCGACGACCACACCGAAGCCGTCGCCACCATCTGCCGCCGCATGGACGGAATCCCGCTCGCCCTGGAACTGGCGTCCACCCGGGTCCGCGTCCTGGGCCCGGCCGCACTCGCCGGACGCCTCGACGACCGCTTCGGCATCCTCACGGCCGGCCGCCGCGACGCCCCCGCACGCCAACAGACGCTCAGAGCAGTGATCGACTGGAGCTGGGACCTGCTGACCGCGGCCGAACGGACGGTGTTGCGCCGCCTCGCGATCCACTCCGACGGCTGCGCCCTGGAAGCGGCCGAGGCACTCTGCTCCGGGGGCGGTGTGAAGCCCGCCGAAGTCGTCGACCTGCTCGCCCGACTGGTTGACCGGTCCCTCGTCGTCGTCACCCACCGCCCCGAGGGCCCCCGCTACCGGCTCCTCGAATCGGTGTGCGCGTACTGCCTGGACCGCCTGCGGACCACCCCCGGCGAGGGCCCCACCACCGAGTACGAGCAACTGCGCCGCGCCCACGCACACCACTACACCGACCTCGCCGAGCGGGCCGACCCCCACCTGTGCGGCAGCGCCCAACAACCGTGGCTGCGCCGGCTCGACACCGAAGCGGCCAACCTGCGCGCCGCCCTCGACACCGCCGCCACCACCGGTGACGCCCCGCTCGCGCGCCGGCTGGTGCGGGCGCTGGCCTGGTACTGGTTCCTGCGCGGCAGGTTCACCGAGGCCCGACGCTCGATGGCCACGGCCCTCGCCGTCGAGGAGGCACCGCCCGCGACGTCACCGGACGGGTCGCCGGGCCCCGACCCGCGCGCGACCGTCGCCGCCTGGCACGTCGCCATGACGCTCCTGTGCGGCGACCGGCCCGCCGCCGGCTCACTGCTGCGGCTGCCCGAGGACATCCGCGACCCGCGTGAGCGGGCCGCGCCCACCTGGTTCGTCGGCTACGCCGTCACCCTGCTCGGCGCCATGGAGACCGGTGAGGAACTGGTGCGCCGGGCCCTGGACGACTTCCGGGCCCTGAACGACCGCTGGGGCATCGCCGCGGCCCTCAGCGTACGAGGCGTCCACCACTACGTGCGCGGCGAGTTGGCGGCGTCCCGGGCCGACGGCGAACAGAGCCTCGCCCTGTTCCGCGAGAGCGGCGCCCAGTGGGGGCAACTCCAGTCCGGCGCCGTCCTCAGCCGACTGGACGAGATCGCGGGCGACTACCGGGCCGCCGAACTCCGACACCGTGACGGGCTGCGCATCGCCGAGGAACTGGACCTGTGGACCGAGACGTCCACCCGCTGGTCCGAACTGGGCAGGATCGCCCTGCTGACCGGGGACCACGCCCGGGCCGCGGAACTCCACGAACGGGGCCGACGGGTGGCCGTGGACCACGGCGACCGACGGGCCCAGGAGTTCGCCGAAACCGGCCTCGCCCTCGGCGCCCGCCGACAGGGCCGGTACGACGAGGCCGAACGTCATCTGCGGACCTGGCTGGAGTGGAACCGCCGCCTCGACGCGGAGAACGGCACCGCACTGATCCTCGCCGAACTCGGCTTCATCGCCGAACAGCGAGGGGAGGCCGAAGCGGCACTGACCCTCCACACCCGGGGCCTCACCGCGGCCCGGCGCACGGGTGACCCCCGGGCGGTGGCGCTGGCCCTGGAGGGCCTGGCCGGCGCCCACCGACTCGCGGGCCGCCCCGCACGCGCCGCCAGCCTGCTCGGCACCGCCGCCCGCGCCCGCGCCGCGGTGGGCGCCCCGCTGCCCCCGGCCGAACGCGGTGACGTCGACCGCATCGAAGCCGCGACCCGGACCGCACTGGGCGACACCGCCTTCACGACCGCGTACGCGAGGACCGCGGACCCGGACCTGTCGGTGCCCGCGGACCCGGCCTAGCGCGTGCGCGGACCGCAGGTCCGAAGACTCATGCCCGCACAGGGCATTTCGCCCGTATCCGCTGCGTTCGGGCTCCTGGACATTGCGTCCCGGCGTCGGAAGATGGATTCAGCGGGCGCCGAACTATATGACAATCTCCATGGGCCGGAATGGGGTCGTAGGGCTCCCGTTTAGCGGGAAAGGCAAGCCCTTTCCCCTGCCCGGCTTGCTGCACAAGCGAGAGAGACGAACACGTTTCACGTGAACCCGGCAAACTTCCGACTACCCCACAGATCGCACCCCGGAGTAGCACTGCAATGCCTGAGACAGGCCACACCGCCGCCCCCCGATTCAGCATCATCGTCCCGGTCTTCAACGTGCAGGGCTACCTGCGCGAGTGCCTGGAGTCCTTACTCGATCAGGACTTCACCGACTTCGAGGTCATAGCCGTCGACGACTGCTCCCCGGACCGCAGTGGGAAGATCCTGGCCGAGTTCTCGGCCCGTGACAAGCGGGTGGTGACCGTGCGCCACGAGGAGAACGGGGGCATCGGACAGGCCCGCAACACCGGCATCGCGCGGGCCCGGGGCGACTATCTGCTCTTCCTCGACAGCGACGACACCATCACGCCGGGCTCGCTGCGCGCGATGGCCGACCGGCTCGACAAGACCGACGACCCGGACATCCTGCTGATCGACCACGTCCGCACCTACTGGTGGAACAAGGTCCAGCGGAGCGCCACCGCCGATCTTCTCGCGGAGGCCGGCACCGAGGTCTTCCGACCGGCCGAGCGCACCGAGTTCCTGTCCATGTTCGCGGTCGTCTGGAACCGGCTGTACCGCCGTGACTTCTTCACCGGTAACCGCTTCACCTTCACCGACGGGCTCTACGAGGACGCCCTGATCGTCTACACGACCATGCTCACCGCTGAGCGCGCGGCCTGCCTCGACTACGTCTGCATCGAGTACCGCCAACGCCGCAAGGGCAACTCGATGCAAACCCCGGGCCGCAAGCACTTCACCATCTTCGAGCAGTACCAGCGCCTCTTCGACTTCCTGGACACCCGCCCCGACCTGGACGGTCTGCGGCCGATGCTCTTCGAGCGGATGGCCAGCCACTTCCTCTTCACCTTCGCCCGCGAGAGCCGGGTGGTCTCCGCCGACCGCGCCGAGTACTTCCGGCAGGCCTCGGCCATGTACCGGCGGCACCTGCCCCTCGGCTTCACCCCGCCCCCCGGCATCCAGGGCGCCAAGTTCCAGGCGCTGGGCCGGGGCTCCTACCACGGCTTCCAGGCGCTGAAGCTGGTCAACGGCACCCGTGTGAAAGGCCGTAACCGGCTCTGCAAGGTCAAGCGGTCGTTCGACAAGCGCACCCAGGAGAACTTCTACAAGCTCCACCTGCGCCGCCCCGTCGACGAGGACCTCGCCGTCTTCTCCGCCTACTGGAACCGGACCCCGGCCTGCAATCCCCTGGCCGTGTACGAGAAGGCCAAGGAGCTGGCGCCGCACATCAAGGGCGTCTGGATGGTGCGCAAGGGGCTGGAGGAGACCGTCCCCCCGGGCATGGACCATGTCGTCGTCGACACCCCCCGCTACTGGGAGGTGATGGCGCGCGCCAAGTACTTCGTCAACAACGTCAACTTCGCCGACACGGTCGTCAAACGCCCCGAGCAGATCCACATCCAGACCCACCACGGCACCCCGCTGAAGCGGATGGGCATCGACCAGCAGAAGTATCCGGCCGCCGCCAAGGGCATGAGCATGCGCAAGCTGCTCCAGCGCGCCGACCGCTGGGACTTCAGCGTCTCCGCCAACCAGCACTCCACCGAGCAGTGGGACCGGGTCTACCCCTGCTCCTTCGAGTCCGTCGACGCCGGCTATCCGCGCAACGACGTCTACTCCCGGGCCACCGCGCAGGACGTCCTGGACATCCGCGAGCGCCTGGGCATCGCCCCCGGCCGCACCGCCGTGCTGTACGCGCCGACGGTGCGCGACTACCAGGTCGGCTACGTCCCCCGGCTGGACCTGGAGAGAGTCACTCGCGAGCTGGGCCCGGACGTCCTCCTCATGGTCCGCACCCACTACTTCTACGGGAAGGACCGGCGGCTCACCGAGCTGGAGGAACAGGGCACCCTGCTCGACGTCTCCCGTCACCCCAGCGTCGAGGAGCTGTGCCTGGCCTCCGACGCCTTGATCAGCGACTATTCCTCGATCATGTTCGACTATGCCGTGCTCGACCGGCCGATCGTCACCTACGCCGACGACTGGGACGTCTACGTACGCTCCCGCGGGGTCACCTTCGACCTGCTCTCCGGCGAGCCGGGGGAGACCCCGGGCGTCGTCGCCACCAACGAGAGCGAGCTGATATCCGTCTTCCGCAGCGGCAGCTGGGACGGCGAGCGGGCCACCGCACTGCGCACCGCCTTCCGACAGCGGTTCTGCGAGTGGGACGACGGGAACGCGGCCGAGCGCGTGGTGCGCCGCACCTTCCTCGACGAGGAGACCGGCCCGGCGCCGCTGCCCCTGGAGGCCCGCCACGTCGCGCCGAGCCCGCGCAAGGCCGCCGCTGAGGCGGGGCTGTACAGGGCGTGACGGACGGTGGTCGGCCGCCGGGTGTGGCACCCCGGCGGCCGACCGGTCACGGCCGGGTGCGCAGCAGCGTGAGGACACGGCTGGTCCGACGAAGCCAGGTGACGACGCGCCTGTCGATGTACTCGATCAGGCGCAGGACCTCGGCGCTCTAGTCGCGGCCCGAGGACCCGGTCGAGTCGGGGGACGCACCGGCGGCGCTCGTGGGGGCCACGGACCCGGGCCGGGCCCCATCGGGTCGGGCCCCATCCCTCGCGCCCGACCACCGGTCCAGCCAGCGATCCAGCCCGCCCAGCCGGCCCGGCAGCACCCAGAACCGCTCACCGAACACGGCCACCGCAGCCGGGAGCAGCACGCCGCGCACGACGGTCGCATCGACGAGGACGGCCACCGCCATGCCCACCCCCATCATCTTGTTCTCGACGGCGGACAGGGTGACGAAGACGCTGAACACCGCCGTCATGATGACCGCCGCACTGGTGACGACCCCCGCACTGCCCGCGATGCCCCCCACGACGGCGTCCCGCGTGCTGGCCCCCGCCAGCCGACGTTCCCGGATCCGACTGAGGATGAACACGTGGTAGTCCATGCTCAGGCCGAACAGCACGACGAACATGAAGAGCGGCAGCCAGCCCGCCACGCCCCCGTACGGGGTGAAGCCGAGCAGCGAACTGCCCGCGCCGTCCTGGAACACCCAGGTCAACACCCCGTACGCGGCACCCAGCGACAACAGGTTCAACGCGATCGAGACCAGCGGAACGGCCAGCGAACGGAACACCACCAGCAGCAGCACGAACGCCAGGACCAGGACGAATCCGACGACGAGCGCCGCCCGCGAGGTCAACTGCTCCCGGAAGTCCTCGGCGAACGCGGTCCGGCCCCCGACCGCGTAGTCGATGCCCTCGACCTCGCCCAGGGTCGCCGGGAGGGCCACCTCACGCAGCCGCTCCAGAGCCGCGCCGGACACCTCGTCGGTGCCGGTGCCCGCCAACGGAACGCGCACCACCAGCACGTCGTCGACCCGCACCGTCGAGACCGGACCGGCGAGCTGACCGTCACTGTCGGCGATCTGCTGCCGTAGCCCGTCGACCGCCGCCCGAACCCCGGGGGAGCCGGTCCTGCCGGGGCCCTCGCCGTCGACGTCCCAGACCGCGACCCGCGCGGGCGTCGGGGCACCGGGGAACGCCTCCTGCATGCGGATCGCGGCATCCACCGTGGGGGCGCTGCGCGGCAGGCTGTTGACCACGGCGGCGTCCTGCAAGCGCAGGTCGAGCGCCGGCGCCGCCATCACCAACAGCGCGATGACCGCGGCACCGCCCCACACCTTCGGACGGTCGACGACCGCACGCGCCAGCCGCGCCCAGTGACGGGACTCCGCCACGGCCGTCCGGCGCTTCCCGAGCCACGGCAGACGGCCCCGGTCGACACGGTGCCCGAGGGCGGCGAGCACGGCCGGCAACACCGTCACGGAAGCGACCATCGACAGGCCCACCACCAGCGCGGTGCCGAGCGTCAGACCACGGAACACGTCGAGCCCGCTGAAGAGCAGGCCGCACAGACACACGATCACCGTCACCCCGGAGACGACGATCACCTGACCCGAGGTCCGGGACGCGATGCGCAACGACCGGGCCACACTGTGACCTACGGCCCGCTCCTCCCGCGCGCGCCGCAGGTAGAACAGGGAGTAGTCGACCCCGACCGCGATGCCGATCAGCAGGATCATCGAGGTCACGGCACTGTTCACGGCGACCCACCGTTCCAGCACGGCGATGAGGCTGAAGGTGCCCACGACGGTGGTCGCCGCCAGCAGCAGAGGGATCGCCGCCGCGACCAGGGCCCCGAAGACGACCAGCAGGATCACCAGGGTGATCGGCAGCGAGGTGCCTTCCGCACGGGCCAGGTCCCTCTTGACGGCGTCGTCGACGGCACGCGACAGGCTCACGTCACCGGCCTGGACGACGCGCACGTCCCCGTTCCGCTCGGCGACCCGCTCCACCGCCCCGACCACCACGTCGAAGTGCGCTCCCATCTCCTCGTTCGGACCGGCCACGAAGAAGGTGACCAGACCCGAACGGCCGTCCTCCGAAACCTGCTGCTCCGCCCCCGGGTCCAACGGGGTACGCAGACCGGTCACCGTTCCCGGCGCCGCGGCCAACTCGGTCACCAGGTCCCTCGTGGCCTTCACCAACGCCGGATCGTCGAGGAAGCGTCCCCGCGCGCCGTCGGCGTCACCGTCCCGCCGCTGAACGAGGACGTTCTCCAGGATCGGCTCGTAGTTCTCCTGAGCGCTCAAGACCCGCTTGACCTCGCCGGATTCACCCGGGTCGTCCGTTCTGGCGCCGGGTCCGGAGAACACCGCGCTGGCCAGCAGCGCCACGACGACGAGGGCCAGCCAACCGCCGATCGCCAGCGCACGGTGCCGGATCGACCAGCCGGCGACCCGCTCGACGAACGTGCCCCGGCCACCGCCTAACCCGGCCGCGGAGTCGCTCTGTGCAGTGGACTGTCTGGGCGTGCGCGCCATGAACTAGGGTCCTTCCCGAAAGGGGCGATGCGCTGAAGACTCGCCATCGGCGAGGTGTTGCTTCCTTCTGCCGGGCCGCCAAGTTGCCGCTTGACGGCCCGGTTTCCTTCGTCCGGTCGCGCTCGCTCTGCCTACTCGATCTCCTTGAGCACCCGCTCGACCGAATGCACACGGGTCCGCAGATCGGCGAGGTGTTCGTCGATGGCGGTCAGTCGCTGCTCGATGGCACCCTGGTTCCGGGTCGCCTGCTCGGCGAGCGTCCGGTACTCGTAGTCGCGGGCGAGGACGGCCTTGGCCCGCCAGGTCGCGGCCATGTTCCAGACGACGATCGTGACGACCACGAAGACGGTGCCGAAGATGCCGGCCGTTCCGATGACTTCCTGCCAGTCCCGGGGGTTCATGAAGGAGTTCCTTTCTCGCCGTTCGATGGATCGGCATCGGCATCGGCATCGCCGTGCGTGTCGGCGTCGGCGTCGGTGTCGGCGTCGCGCGAGCTGAACGTCAGCACGGCGGTGGCGATGGCTTCCGGCGTGAGGTCGAGCGCGAAGGGGACCACCTCGTAGAACTTCATGGCCTTTCCGTCACTCGACAGCTCCAGGTGGGCCGAAACGAGGCCCGCGGCCTCCAACTTCCGCAAGTGCGCCTGGAGCAGGGTGCGACTGATGCCCAACTCACGCGCCAACTGGCTCACGTAGTTGCGTCGACGGGACAGGGCCGCCACGACCCGCAGCCGGTGCGGGTTGGCCAGCGTGGCCAACACGTGCACCAAGTGGTCCCCGTCGCGGAAGGAGGCCGTCACGGCGACCCACCGAATCCACCGAACCCACGGGACGACGCCAGCCGCGGGGACACGAGGCTCTCCCCTTCACGACGCCCCAGCACCTTCACCGCCAACTCCCTTGCCGCACCGCACGTTTGCCTTCACCTGCCCATGAACGTTGGCAGGTGCCAAGCAGAGTTTCAACGGTGGGCGGCAAGCCTCAGGGGCGGCTGGGGGTCACCCCCTAGGGGCTACCGGACCTCCCGCCGGGCACCCGGAACACCGGGCGCCGACTGCACGTCCGTGCTCACCTGGCCGCCCAGGGTCATCACGTTCAGGGTCGCGGAGTTCTCGCTCGCGATGGCGCTCTCCACCCGGGAGACCAAGGCCGTGAACGCCTCGCCCTCCGAGAGGCCCGAGTAGATCCCCACCCTGGTCTCGAAGTAGATCCGCTCATGCCCGAGGAACTGCTCGGTCGACCGGTAGTTCTTCCACTGCTCCCGGTAGCGGTACACGCTCTCCAGAGAGACGGAGCCGACCACGATCAAGCTCAGCACCGTGGCCGTGAGCTTGGCGAATGACAGGTCGAGATTGACTCACACGGGCACCAAAGCTCCCCCGACGACGGATATCGTCCTCATCCGGAGGTGCATCGCCTTCGTCTTGACGGCCTTCTTGTCGTACCACTTCTGGTACTGGGACAGCCTCCCTTCCACGTAGTCCCGTGCCGAGGCCACCGGCAGGGAGACGGACGGGTGAGCTTCGAGCGACTGGCCGTCATCCGTTTCTGACATGCGCGGAAGTAGACCTGCGCCGCGACAGGTCGGTCAACTCCCACACCCGCCACCCCGGCCCGCCGCACTCCGCCCGAGGACGACCCCTCCGGGGCCGGTGACGGCACAGCCCCATGACCAGCAGCGGCCCCGGACGAGAACCCCGAGGCCGCGCAGCGCACCGCCCCGGGGTAACCCCGGGGCGGCGACTTGTTGCGTTGTGCCCCCGGCAGGATTCGAACCTGCGACACCCGCTTTAGGAGTGGGATTGGATCCTTGCCGGGTAGTGCTCCGCCTTGCCGCAGGGCACTGTTCTGCCTGATCAACGCCCTGCGGCGTCGTACTCCATCCGGCTTGTGACGCCCTGTGCTGGCCCGTCTGCTCACGCATCGCGCACGCACGCTAGGCCGGTCGGGAATCCAGTCGCCGGGAGCTCGGCCATACATCGAACAGCTGAGACTTGCCGCTGTGGACTCGCTCGTAGCCACACCCGTCATTGGAGCGGATGGCAGCCCGGCACGGCCGGGCGACTCCCAGTCGTAACCTCGATGACAGCTGCTTTCCGCTGGGGCTCCGAACGCGTCGACGTGTGGAGGCCATGGAGCGCATAGCCCCGTTGCGAGGCCCCGCGGCGCGTCACCGACACTGCTCGGCAAGCTCGTCAGTGGCCAGTGTGCCGCCTCCGCCCGGCTCCCTGGGCCACCTTCGAGGAACTGGTCGTTATCACCATCCCGAGCCTGTTGAGCAGGTTGCAACGTACAGAGATTTACGGCAGCATCGCTAGCCGGGTCGGATAGGCGGCCTGTTCCGGCACTGCGCTGCCCCGTCTGCAGTGCCAACAGAGGGACGAAGAAGCCAGCGCTGCACCTGTCGTGGTTGAAACCTGCTCTTGCACGCCCAAACTCGGGCGTACCGATCAGTTTTCGAGTGTTCAGGGGCGGCAGCGCTCGAGGACGGATCGCACTATGGCCGCTGGTGGTCGCCTCACCCGCCTTGCCCGCACCCGAAGCTGCTACTCCGGGGAGCCGTTCCAGTATGCCTCGGAAGCCCTTCGGGCCCATCGCCATGCTCCATTGCTCCCGGACGCTCACGGCGGACAGGCACTCCTCGAAGCTCAGGTGATGAAGGAGCTTGGCCGCGGAGGGGAGTGGTGGGCACATCCGGTCGGAATCGCTGGCACGCGTCTGACGCCTGGACAATCCGTGGTGGTCCTCGATAGTCACAGTGGGTCCCTTCCTGGCCGGAAGTTCCCGATGGCCGACTATGCGCTGGCGCATCTGCTTCCGTCTGCAGAACCCGGCGTCCAGGTCAGTGGTGTGATGCGGCTGCGTGTCATTGCAGTACGCGACGCAGATCTTCATCTCGAATTGGCCGGCACCGAAAGTCGATTGGTCCTGAGGGGAGCCCCGGGTACCCGCTGGCATCTCTTGCTCGCACAACGAAGGCGCGACCTGGAAGAGGGTGGCTTCGTGCCCTTGTGGGGTGTGACCGGGCCGTCGCCCTACGAGCTGGAGGACGAGCGTCAGTTCGCCTCACTCATGCAAACGGGTCGGGATCTGGCGTGGCTCGGCTCAGGACTCCTTCGCCGCATCGCGATCTTCCAGAACTTCAGCACTGCTTACTCGACTCGAGCTTGGATCACCGGGGACGAGTGGATCTTCGAGCTGGATACGCATCGCGACGCACCCCTCAAACATGACGCGTTTCTCGACCGCCTTATGGACGATGTCTGGGGTCTGCCACTGAGGATCAGGCGCTGCTACTGCGACTGCAGTCTGCAGGGGACGGCGCGGGGCTATCAGTGCACGTTCTACCTGGAGCACCAGAGCCCCGACGTGCGAGGGGTGATGCAGATCCGCTTCAGGTGGGGGGACACTGTCTACGGCGACGATGTTCGGCAGAGGCTGGAAGACCTCAACGCCAATCGAGACTGGCTCGACAGAGTGCTGCCCCGCCGAACCGATCGGGCTAGTGGCCCGGCTGTCCGGAAGGGCGGAGCCCGATGAACTGGGACAGCCTTGCCCTGTTGATCCTGGCCCTGTCGGGTGCCTTGAGCCTGCTGCTGTCGCAGGCCTGCGATGTCTTGGCGAAGACGGCAGAGGTCATCCATGCCTGGCGTGAAATTCAGCAGAGCCTGCGGGCAGGGGACAGGCCGCCGAGTCGGCAGGACCTGCCGCATGATTGAGGCGACTAATCGCCGGCGAGCCGAGGTGGCCTTGTCGATGCCCATCTGGAGAACGCCGTTGACAAGGCTCATCGCGCGGACGGAGCCCGTGCTCTGGGGCAGCAATGAAGGCATCGCCATCTGCTTCCAGCACTTCCCCTACGTCGAGGTCCTCTTGGACGACGGCTACCTCGGCCTGAGCCGCGACCACTGCGAGCAAGCGATCACACCACCCAGAAAACCCCGCCCGGGAGCATTGCCCGGCAGAGTCGAACAGTGGGAACGCGACCGCCACGGGCACTCCTCTGACCGCATCACCGTCGAACACGCCCTCGCCGATCACAAACGCTGGAAGCAACTGACGCGCTGGACCCATCGTCGCGACCGCCTGGCCGACACCTACTGCGTCATCGCCGGCCTCGTCTCCGACCGCACCGTTCACGCCTGAGCCAGCGTCCTCCAACGGACCAACACGCCTCGCCCGCTATCACGCACCAACTCGTTAGCGACCGATTTCCAGCACCCGCACAAGAGCTACCCCGCCCGTCGGGAACACCCAGCCCTCGTAGGCGACTTCGACACCGGGGGACGGGGCGGAAGCTTCAAGATGGGGGCAGCCACGGCTGACGCGGGCCGGACAGGTAGTCGAGGACGTTCATGCGGCGGATTCCGCAGTCGCCGTGCCAGAGCTCTGCCCGGAAGTTCTTCGTCGGCTGGGCAAGATCGAGGTGCAACGTGTGGCCGTGACGTTGGAACAGGACGCGGCACGTGTAGCTGATGTGACCTCGGCCTTCGCGTTCACCACGTCACTGAGGTTGCAGGTGAAGACCTGGCAGTCCTTGCGGACGCTACGCTTGGCCCTCAGTGGCTTATCGTTCTACGTTGCTTGATAACTCAAGCAAGTCCGTGAGCGTCTGGAGGACGGTATCAATGAGCTCACATGTGTGATCGGCGCTGCTGGTTCAGACGGATCTTACGTGTGGCCGGCGCGGGATTGATGCCGCGATCTGTGCAAACTTCGCTCAGCCGTACGTCGGGAAGTTGTCACCCAAGATGATTCGCCACAGACGTATTGCTTCGCGATGGTCGCCTCGGTTCTCAGCGGCCAATGCCAGGTCTGCCCTGTCGCGAGCGGTTTTGAGGCTGTCGTTGACAGCAGTGCGATTCGCTTGGGTCAGGTATGTTGACAGATCCCCACTGTATCCAGCGGGGTCATTCACTGTCAGGAAGTTGTGGTTATGGTCAAAGAACAACCTCAACGCCGCACGTGAGTTGTTGGCCATTGTGACGAAAGTCCGCGCGGCCAACATTTCCAGGTGGAACGAAGCGAGCCGCGAGCTGTGAGCACTGTTCCACTTCTTGGTGAACCGGATGACTTTCTTTAGATCACCGGTCAACTTGGCGTTGCACTCATTGAGATGCGTCTCGTGCTTCACAGGATCGGTAGTAAGCCACCCACCCGAGCCGTCAGGGATGCCGTACCCGCCAGTTGTGTACTTCACGACGGCTGCCACGTCCACATAGAGGCCATCGGCGTAGAAGAAGCGTACCGCCTGGCCTCTCGCACCGACCTTCTTGACGGTCGAGGAATTGTTCAGGCTGCGGCGGACCCGGTAAAGGAAATCCGAGGAGTCGTCGCGATAGCTTCGTGCCCAGAGGTCATCGTCGACATGAAGGTGAACCATCAGGTCAATATCAGCCACGGGGTTACTAGCTGTGTTGCGTCCAAGGGAGCCGATTAGCTTGTGCGACTGATACTGAACATTGGCCGTCGAGGGGAAGGCCGCCTTGATAACGGACGCAACAGCATCACGCCGCTGGTCCACCTTTTCCCGAGTCGAACTGGTTGGAGTGGCTTTGGTGTTGAATTCATCAAAGGCGCTGGCCGTGGTCGTCGCCATTCCTACCCTTCCTCGTCCGTGGCGTAGCTCTGGCCACCGCCGCTGATGTTCTTGCTGGACTTCTTATAGGCGAGGCGCCCTGGCGGGTCGGACGTCTTGTTGAGCTCATCCCGAGTGCTGGTGAGATTGCGCAACGTGTCCCGCGCGTCCTCGCGGGTCATCTCGGCCAGGTCGATCGTGAGGAACTGGCGAGCGGCTGTCTGCAACTGAAGGTAGGCGTTCGCCGACGCCTGGGCCTGTGTCATGCGACGCGACGCGTTCACGGTAGTGAGGGTGGCGCTGAACGCAGCCGAGATAAGAGCCAACACCCCGGGCCAGACACCGAGGTCGCCGCCAAGGGCGGTTCCACCGGAGATGGCGGCGAGCGCTGCCGCCGGGACGCCAAGAGCCAGGTTGATGAGCCGCCACAACTTGGCCTGCTCGAACTGGCCTTGGGCGCTCCACAGTGAGCTCTCGTGGATGCGGTCGGCCTCCTGCGCGATGGCTCGGTGCGACTCAGGGATGTCGTTGGGGATCAGGGACACGAACACCTCATTTGACCAATCACCGCGCGAGGTGGGTGGAGGCGGACAACAAGAGCGCGCGTCAGTGTAGATCCCCGGTTGCCTGTATCGCGAGGTGTTCGCCGGGCGAGGCAGTTGGTGGCCTGGTCCAGGAGGCGGGCTCCGCCCATCTGATCGTCGAGTACGCGGATGAACGGCCCGTGGCTGCCATCGAGTGTCCCTCAGCCCACGCGTTCTTTCAGGCAGGGCGCCAGGTGCTCGCGCGAATAGGTGAGGGAGGCTTCGCCGGTCCGCGTGGTCGATGCGCGGTAGCGTCGCCGGGGAGAACCCATCAGGGAAGGAACGATCGCCGGATGCCGCACAGGACTGATGTCGCCGACAGGCGCGGCCTGATCCTCGACTTCGCCGGGGTGCTTACCGCCAGCCCAATCGATGTCCACCGCGCCTGGTGCGTGTCGGAAGGGCTGGCTCCGGGCGCGTGGCGCAGCACTCTCAACGATCACCCTGAGGGCCGACGCCTGTATGCGGCTCTGGAGATCGGGGAGATCGGGCAGGCCGAGTGGAACGAGGGCACGGCCGCGCTGTTGGGTGCGCACGTGGATCCGGTGAACCTGATGGGGCGGGCCTGGGCCCGGGTGCCCGCGGCCCGCCGGATGGTCGCGCTCACGCGTGCCGCGCGTGCCGCCGGCCACCGGCTTGCCCTGCTGTCCAACAGCTTCGGCCTCGACCCGTTCAACCCGTACGAACACGTCGGCATCTGGGACCTGTTCGACGTGCACGTCGTCTCCGAGCTGGTCGGCATGGCGAAGCCCGATCCGGCGATCTACGAACTCGCCCTGGAGCGGATCGGGCTGCCCGCCGAGCAGTGCGTGTTCGTGGACGATCACGCGGTGAACCTTCCGCCGGCCGCCGATCTGGGCATCGCCACGGTCCACGGCACGGACGAGGATGAGGCCGTGACCGAGTTGGAGGCCCTCCTCGGTGTCACAGCGGTGCTCGCCGCGTGAACCCAACTGCGGTCTGAATCAAACGCTGTCGGCTCCACCGCTCCAGCCAGTACTGTCCGTTTGGGGCCCATCACGCGGAGGTTCTGGAGCATGCAGTGGTCGGAGTACACCACCTCTGAGCGCTTGAAGGCGCTGCGCGGCGGCATGACACAGGAGCAGTTGGCGGAGGCGGCCGGCGTGTCCGTCGGAGTGGTCCGCAAGCTCGAACGCGGCGGAACTGCTTCCCTGCCGTCCCTGCTGTCGATCGCCGACGCGCTCGGCACGGACATCGCCGTGCTCCTCGGTCAGCAGGCGCCACGGCGGTCCATGGACCGCGACGAGCGGGCAGCGTTACGTCTGGTCTCCGCAGCCACCCATGACGCGGCCATCGGCATCCCCGCCGAGGTCGAGCCGGGCACCGTCGACGAGCTCCGCGCCGTCGTCCGTCGCGCGGATGCCGCGTACTGGGGAGGCCGGTACACCGAGCTCGGCACTCTCCTTGGGCGGCTCCTGCCCGAGGCGCGGGCCAGGTTCGACATGGCGGGCCTCGATGAGCGGGAGGCCGCCGCCGGCGTCTTGATCGACACCTTCCAGACGGCGGGCATGGCCGCCAACGTGCTTGGATCACGAGATCTGGCGTATGCGGCGCTGACGTACGGACGCCAGATCGCCGTGCAGGGCGGAGACGATCTACGTGCCGCGCACCTTGCCACCACCACCGCGTGGGTCAACCTCCGCGACGGCCGGACCAAGCAGGGCTTCCTCCTTGCCGCAGCACAAGCCGACCGGATTGAGCCCAAGATGAGCGAGCACGACCCGGACCGGCTGAGCGTGTACGGGCAGCTCGTCACGAACGCCGCCGTCGCCGCGTCCCGAGGCGGTGCGAGCTCGGACAACGCCCGCGAATATCTCTCCCAGGCGCACGCCGTCGCCGCCCGAATCGGGGACGAACACGCCCGTGGCGCGCACGCCCAACCGTACGGACCGATGTACGCCGCAACGCAGGCCATGAGTATCGCCGTGGCCCTCGGTGATACGGCTGGAGCGCTGCGGCTCATGGACACCGTTCGCCTGGACGACACGGTGCCCCTGGCCACCCGGGCCCGCTACGGCCTGGACGTAGCGCTCACCCAGGTCGAATGCCGACGGTGGGAGGCCGCAGCCGACACCCTCCAGGCCGTCTGCGCGATGGCCCCGGGATGGGTGCGTCACCAGCTGCTTCCCGGCGTCATCATCAGTCGACTCGCCGGGGTGTCCGTCAGCCGACTGCGAGGACTGGCGAACGCCGCGGGCGTACCCCTCGGCGTGCGTTGACCTACGAGCCGAAGTACCACGGTCCGTAGTAGGTACGGGCGCGCCATCAGCGCGACTGCTACGGGGCGTGGCACACCTTCGGGCGCCCCTGCTTCCGCTGCTACGCGGCGTGGCGGTCCGACCGGATACGGAGTCTCTCCACTGCGACGGGCCGTGCCTGGGCCCCGACTCCGCAGCCCAGCAGCCTTGTGGGTATGCCGACCAACCCGCCCGGCGGCCTTGGGCACGTACCCGTCGCCGTCTACTCCTGCGCCACCACCTCCACCGCCCTCGGTGAGAGCGAGGAGCGGGGCCGCTACTACGCCGACGCCCGGCACTGGCACGTCGCCGGCGTCTGGTCCGACCCCGCCCAGTCGCTGCCGCTCATGGAGCGGCCGGGCTGGCAGGCCGTCACGGCCGCCCTGTCCGCCGGAATGATCCGAGGTGTCGTCGTCAGCGGCCTGACGCATGTCGCCGCCGACGCCGCCCAGTTTGCGGCTCTCGGTGTTCTCCTCCGCGACCGGGGAGGGTTCCTCGCGGACGCGTCGAGCGCTACCCCGACCCGTCGAACCCCCGGCCAGGCCCGTCGACGCCGCGACATCGCGGACGCGGCCTCCGGCTGGTTCACGCAGACAGGCACGTACGAGGAGGGCGGCTCGTGAGCGCCCGGCGCGCCTGGGTCGGCGACCTCGTCCGTGACGGCGGCGGACGGCGGGCGATCGTCACCGACGTCCGCGCCGGTGGCACCGTGTGGGTGCTGCGGCCGCCGATCGGCGGTGGGCCCCACTGGGAGACCGACGACCCCGACAGCCTCGAAATTCTCGCCCGCTCCGAAGCCAGGGATACGCCGTGAGCGACCGCGCTCGCTGCCGACCCTTCCGTCACGCCCGTGCACCACGCCTGAAAGGCGAAGTCCCCGTGTACGCGTTCGGCCTCTGCATCGACCAGCAGTACCTCGTCCCCGGCCTCGCCGCCCTCGCCGGCCTGGCCGGCAGCCTCACCCCGGCGGCCCGCCGCGAAGCTGCCGTACGGGTGCTCACCCTCGACCTGACCTCGTCGCAGGCCCTCCTCCTCGCCGACCTCGCCAAGCGGGCCGGCTTCGGCTCCTTCGACCTCCGTCGATGCGCCCCTCTGCGCTCCTCGCGCATGGCAGACGCCTCGTACATCACCGTCACCACCTATCTGAGGTTCGAGTTCACGCCGAGCTTCGTCCGCCGTCCCTACCTGATCTACGTGGACGCCGACGTACTCGTACGCGGAGATGTGAGCGAGCCGCTCGGCGCCCTCGCGCCGGACGAGACGGGTGCCGTGCGGGACGAGTTCAACCCGACCGTCGGCGGGTGCCCGGCGCTGCCCGGAGCCGCCGAGCGCTGGCCCCATCTGCGCGGACGCCCGTACTTCAACGCGGGCGTGCTCTGGACCCACACCGACCACATGCCCCGCATCCGCCGAGGCGTCGAGCAGGCCCTGATCCACGCCCGGCGCCACATCCTCCACAACGACCAGGACGCCCTGAACCTGTGGCTTCTGCGATCCGGCCGAGTGCGCCCGGTGGTCGGTGGTTTCAACCGGTTCGAGGTCGGCCGATTCCTGGAACGCGGGAACTGGGTTCGCCGGGTCGTCACGCGGTCGCCGAAGCCCGATTCGGCTGCCGTCCTCGTGCACTTCGTCGGTCCCGAGAAGCCGTGGCAGGCCGACTGCCCTGTCACGGAGGAAGTCGTCGAATACCGACGGCACCTGGAAGGGGCCATGCGTCTCGTCCGGCGTCTGGGTGCCGTCGGCGTGGAACCGGCGGGTGTGCGGTGAGTGCGGGGGTACCGCCCGCTGTCTCGCGCGCTGCCCTCGCCCTGACCGGGGTACCGGCCCGTACCGCCCGCCGGCTGTCCGCACGTACGCGCACCGTCGTGTACCGGGCGGGCCTGGCCGACGGACGCGGTGTCGTGATCAAGCTGTACGCGGCGACCGCACGCCGCAACGCGATCACGGAGAGCGCTGCCATCCGGGCCGTGGCCGATCACGTCCCCGTACCGGCCCTCATCGGATATGGCCACGTTCCAGGCCACGAGGCGACCGCCCTTGTCACTGTCGACCTCGGCCCGCTCACCCTCGGCAGCGCCATGCGCTCCGGCCGGATCTCCGACGAGCGAGCTCTGAAAGACCTGGCCGGCCTGCTCGGCCGCCTGCACCGGGCCCCCGTCCGGCCGTGGGCCCCGCGCCGGCCGCTCCACGAGCAGGTCACCTCACTGGGCCGCCGCTGCCCGCCCAGCAGCCTCGACCGCATCGCGCCCGCGCTGGCCGCCATCGCCGACGCCGTCCACACGGCGCCCGTGTGGTGCCACGGCGACCTGCACGGCGACAACGTCGTGATCGCCGGCCCCCGAGCCATCCGCCACCTGGTCGACTTCACCGACGCCGCGGCCGGTCCCCGCGAATCCGACGTCGCCCAGACCCTCGTCATGACCGACGTCCTCTCGACTCTCCGGGCCCGCACGGTCACCGATGCCTACCCCCTTGCCCTCGATCACCACTTGTTGGGCGCCTGGGTCGTCTTCCACACCCTGCGCTCCTGGGCGCATTCCTCCCCTGGAGACGACCGCGCCTTGTGGGCCCGCCGCCTGGACGACCTCAGCCGACGGACCCCGCACCTCTTCCGTACGCGCCGCCCGGAAAGGACGCGCTGATGAACACCCCCGCCCTGTCGGTAGTGATCCCGGCCTTCAACGAGGCCGCCTACCTGCCCCGCTACCTGCCCTCCGTCCTCGCCTCACTCACCCGCTGGGAGGAGATCACCGGCCGTACGGGAGAGGTGATCGTCGTCGACAACGCCAGCACCGACGCCACCGCCGACATGGCCTCCTCCTTCGGCGTTCGCGTCGTCACCGAGTCCGTCCGCAACATCGGCCGGGTCCGCAACACAGGAGCGGCAGCCGCCCGCGGCGGCCGGCTCTTCTTCACCGACGCGGACGTGGCTCTGCCCCTGGAGGCGGTCACCGCTGCTGCTGCCGCCATGGACGCCGGGGCCGTCGGCGGCGCCATCCCGCCGCTCTACACCCCGGAACGGCTCGGCGCCCGCCTGCTGTGCGCGTACTGGGACCACTACCGCACCCGGCGCGGCGGGGCCCAGGGCGTCAACCAGTTCTGCACCGCCGACGCCTTCCACCACATCGGTGGGTACCGGGACGACCTGTTCATGAGCGAGGACGTGGAGTTCTTCGCCCGCCTCACCGCCCACGGCCAGGCCACCGCCCGGCCCGTGACCATCCTCGACGAACTGCGCGTGCGCCCGTCGACCCGCCGCTACGACCAGTGGTCGAGCCTGCGGATGCTCTGGTGGCAGAACCCCGTGACCGCCCGCCTGCGCCTCCGGTCGCCTCGCATGTGGCGCCACTGGTACGAGACGACCGTGCGATGACGAAGGAGACTCCTGTGCAGCCCCAGTTCCTGGTCGACCTGCCGGTGCCGGACGGGCAGGGCATCTACACCTTCCCTGACGACCTCCACCGCGCCCACCAGACGCACACCCAGCAGCTCGCCGCCCGCCACCGGAACCACGACCACCGCATCCTGGACGTGAGCGCACCCCACACCCGCGTCCCGTACTACATCGAGGCGCGCACCCCCGCCGGCCGCCCGGTCCTCGTCATCGAACCCCATCACGACGACTTCGCCCTGTCGGCCTCGGGAACCTTCCTCGCCCGCCCCCGACCGCTGACCGTGGTCAGCGTTTTCACCCGGTCCCGGAGCGTGCACCCCGCCCTGGAGGCCACGTACGCCGACGTCGACATCGTGTCCGAGTTGCGCGACCGGGAGGGTGCCGCCGCGCTCGCGCCGTTCGCCGCCCGCCGGCACCTCCTCGGCCACAAGGACGCCGAGCCGCCGTACTTTCCCTACGACCCACAGGTACTTGACCAGGTCACCGAGGAGCTCGGTCGGGTCGCCGCGGCCCACCCCGGCGCCGAACTCCTCGCGCCCGCTGCCGTCACCCGCCACCCCGACCACCTCCTCGTCCATGAGGCCGCCGTTCGCCTCGGCTGCACCTGGTTCTGGGAGGACCTCGCGTTCTGGTCGACGTACGCGCTCGCCGGCTGCGACCAGCACCTGTTCCGTACGCGCACCGGGGCGACGATGCGGCCCGAGCTGGTCGACATCACCGACGTCGTCCTGGACAAGGTCACCGTCCTGCGCATGCACGGCTCGCAGATGCACCCAGCGCGGAAGATGTACCGGCCGATCCGGCATGCCTTCACCACGGCGGCCGACCTCGTCGACGGGCCCGGCCCGTACGCCGAACGCTTCTACCGGACGGAGGAGTCGACGTGCTGATCATCGCCCTGGAGGGACCCTCCTACGCAGGCAAGTCCACGGCGATACGTCACCTCCGCCGCATCGCCCTCGGCTCGCGGGCGTTCGTCTCGGACTGCTACGTCAGGCACATCGCCCACCGCGACGACATCCCTCCGGCCCGGACCGACTCGGCCGCTGCCCAACTCGCCGCCTTCGAGAGGTTCATGGAGATCGAGGCGACCCGCCTCGCCGAGGCCGCCGCGAGCGGCAGGCAGCTCGTCATCCTCGACCGCTCCGTGGACACCCTCCTCGCCCACGCGTACGCCCTGGACGCGCTGTTCGGGTACGGCGTCCACCACCAGCTCCGCGACCGCCTCAAGACGCTTTCTTTCCTGCACCCCGACCACACCCTCTACCTCGACGTACCGGCGGAGACGCTCCACCTCCGCCGCAAGACCGTCGGCCACACCGCCGCCGAGTCCGAGTACTTCCTCCACGAGCCGGGCTTCCTCAGCCACGCCCGCGACTACTTCGTCCACATGCCCCGTCGGCCAGTGACGCGAGAGCTCACGGTCCTGGCCGCCGACGCGGGACAGGACGATGTGGCCCAGGCCGTGGAAGCCCTCGTCACCTTCTGGGCGAGGTGAAGGAGGATGCCCACCGCCCTGTTCGCCTGGCGCCGCACCCCGCCCCCGTTCCTCATCGGCGGCGCCGAGGTCACCCAACAGCTCCTCGCCGAAGAACTCGCCGCCGCCGGGTGGCACGTCACCTACCTCGGCTCGCACGAGGCGCCCTGGGACGCGACCACCCAGCTCCCCGACATGCGCGCCCACCTCGACAGGCATCGCGTCCCGTACGACGAGGCGGACGGCACCCTGCACTACCGGTGGAACGGGGTCGAGTGTGCGGCGTTCATGCAGAACAACGTGGAGCACGCGCTGGGCAGCTTCTTGGGAGACCTCAGCCCCGATGTCGTGTTCACCTCGCAGGAAGGCTCGGCGCAGCTCGCCGCGCAGGCCAGACCGACCGCGCTCGTCGCTGGCCTCCTACACTCCGTTTCCGCCACCGGCCTGGGGGTCCTCGCCGGCCGACCCCACTACGGCCTCGCCGTGTCGGATTTCGTCCGGGAACGCGCACCCCACACGCCTGGCACCCGCCTCGCCGTGATGTACCCGCCGTTCGCGCTGCCCGGGGAGTGCTCGGGCGAGGCCCGCACCGCGTCCGTACTCATGATCAACCCCATCCCCGCCAAGGGATCCGAGCTACTGCACCAGCTCATCCGTCTCATGCCGGAACAGCACTTCACCTTGGTCGAAGGCTGGTGGGACACCGCCGCCGACTTCGCCGCCTACCCGAACGTGACGTACGTGCCCCGCGTGTACGACATGGGGCCTCTGTACCGCAGCCATCGCCTGCTGCTGGTCCCGTCCACCGTGGAAGATGCCTTCCCCCGCGTGATCGTCGAGGCCGCGTTCCACGGCGTCCCGAGCATCGGGACCGACCGGGGCGGCATCCCCGAAGCCATCGGCGACGCCGGAATCGTCCTGCCGAGCACAGCCGGCCCCGAGACGTGGGCACACGCGATCCGAGAGGCGGACCACGAGGCGCTGGGCATGAGGGCCCGGCGTCAGGCGGTCACGTTCACGCGACCGTGCCTGCCCGAGCTTAAGGAGCTGGGGCTCTAGGCAGATCCGGCGAATGCCCGCTCCACCACGTCGAGCCGCTCCGTCCACCAGTGAAGAAGCGCCTCGTCGGCGAGGAACAACTCGTCGCAGGAGTGGTCGCCCCGGTCGTAGTGGAACTCGAGCTGCCAGAAGTCCGTCATTCGCTTCCACCACAGTCGCCGCGCGGCGTCGACCAGATCGGCCGACTCCAACGGGATCACCGACTGGTAGCCGGCCACGAACGCAGCCACCCGCTCCAGGTCGAACACGCCCTCCACCCCGAACTGCACCTGCGCCGTACGAACGACTTCTTCCGCGTACGGGCGGACTCCCAGCCGATCCCAGTCCAGGACGGCAACCAGTCCGCCGTCCGCCCAGAGGAGGTTCCGGTACTGGAAGTCACCGTGCGTCCAGCCATGCGGGCCCGCAGGGGTGTCTCCCTCGGGGCGCAGGTGGGCGTGCTTGTCGAGGAGGATCTTGCGCTCTTCGATGGCAGTCCCCGCGGCCCTGTCGAAAGCGTCGCCTGCGCCCCGGGCCGACACGGCTCCGGCAAGCCGGTCAGCCTTCTGGACGGCTCGGCCGGCCTCGGTCACCTCAGCGGTGACCGAGGCCGGCACTGCGGGCATCCCAGCCTCATCGACAGCACGGCCGAGTGCCGTATGGAGTCCCGCGAGGTGTGTGCCGAGCTTGTACGTCTGCGTCAGCGACAGGTCAGTTCCGCGAACGTGTTCCCCTGCCGACCAGGGAAAGAGGCAGTAGACGCCACCGCGGACCTCGGCGATCACATCGCCGTGGACGGTGGGGAGCGGGGCGCATACGGGAACGCCGTACGAAGCCAGGACGGGAAGGACCGCGAGGTTGCGACGCAGTCGATCGAGCGGCACGTCCGTGACCCGCTTGAGGGCGAACCTCCCGGCCCGGGTGTCCAGCCGCCAGTTCACGTTCATGAGGCCATCGGCCAGGTGCTGTCGGTCCAGCACTTCGTCGATGTCGTATGCCCGGATCAGCTCGGCAAGATCGTCTGCGGGGAGGTGCGTCCTGTCCGCCACGTTCGCGTCGGTCACCCTGGCGACGATACGGGAGTCGGCCGTGCAGACGCACAAGGATCACTGGTCTGCCTCGGCGGGACGCGCCCGTTCCCTGCGGGAACGAATCGGGTGTTCCCCGAGGGAACGCTTTCCCTGTTCCCCCAGGGAACACGAGGGTCGGTCAACGCCGCCGCACCTGCGGCTGCTGTACGGCGGCCGGTGTGGCCGCCGGCGGGTGGACCGGGGTGGCAGGGAGCAGTGTGGTGCTGCGGGCCATGGCTGCCTGGGCGAGGGGGCCGGGTGCGTGGCGTTTCCCCGAGGCGGGGATGCGCCAGGTCAGGGCGCGGGCTGGGGTGCGGGCGTCATCGAGAGCGTGTTGGCCGAGGGCCTGGTCGAGGAGGGTGGACGGGTTGTGGCCGGCTGTCTCCGCGTCGGCGAGGACGGTGGCGAGGGCGTCCCAGGCGGGGTCCTTCAGGATGCGAACGGCGTGCTCGGGGACGCCCTGCTGGAGGTGGCGGGCGTAACGCTGCTTGGTCTGGATACCGGGGGCGCGACGGGCGAGATCGTCCAGGACCGGGACGGCGAGCTGGGCGTACGCGGTCTGGAGGTGGACGAGGGCCTGCTGGGCTGCTGCCTCCTGTTGGGCGTGCTGGTGGGTGCGGTGCCAGTGCTTGGCGAAGGCCACGGCGATGAGGGCGGCGTCCAGCAGCATCGCCTCATCGAGCTGTACGAGGAGATCGGGCTCCCGCCCGTCCGGCTCCACGATCTCCGCCACGGCGCGGCGACGCTCGCCCACGCGGCCGGAGCCGGCCTGAAGGACATCCAGGAGATGCTCGGCCACTCCTCGATCACCATCACGGCGGACGCGTACACGAGCCTGCTTCCCGAAGCGGATCTCGCGATCGCCGAGGCCGCGGCCCGTCTCGTCCCGCGTGCACGCGCCCCTCGCGACGTGCCGGATGGTGCTGATCGGTTGGGGGAAATTTCGGGGGCTGCCACCCCGTCCGCTCACGCAACGCGCACGCAAACGGCCCCGGACGAGACGTCCGGGGCCGAGTAGGCCCTTTCCCTGAGGAGAAACCCCAGGTCAGGGCCATGCGTTTGGTGCCCCCGGCAGGATTCGAACCTGCGACACCCGCTTTAGGAGAGCGGTGCTCTATCCCCTGAGCTACGAAGGCGCTGCGGCGGTGCGGCCGAGGAGGGCCGTGCCACCGCCGTCAGTGTAGCGGGTGGGTTGACCCCGGCAGGCGCCTCGTGCGAGGAGGGGCGTTCGCCCCGGTCGGGCGGTGCGACCGGCTGAGGGGGAGCCCCCGAGACGGACCCCTGCCCCGCTCCCGCGATCGTCACCAAACGGGGCGGAGCGGCGGGATCGAGGCCCCGGCCAGGGCCCGGACGATGGCCGCGAGCTCGGCCCGCGGGAGCTGGAGACCGGCCTCCCGGAGCCGGTCGGCCAGCTGCGCTTCGAGCTCGTGCAGGATCCTGCCGGCCACGGACAGGTGGTCCAGGGCCTTCGGCGTCAGGACGACGAGCTTGCGTCGGCCGCCGGCGGGGTGCGGTTGGCGTTCGACGTAACCCCGTTCCTCCAGATCGTCGATGATCTGGCCGGCGGCCTGCTTGGTGACGCCGAGACGCTCGCCCAGTTCGCTGCTGGTGGCGCCCGGGCCGCGGAGGGCCTGGAACACCAAGCCGTGGACGGGCCGGAGGTCGTCGTACCCGGCGGCGTCGAGGCGGCTCACGAACTCGGAGAGGACCAGTTGGAAGGTCATCCCGAGCAGGAAGGTGAGCTCGGTGCGCTCGAGCGGGTCACGGGTCTCCATCGGCCCATCTTGACACAGTCAATAAAGTGGCTTTACTTAGCTTGAGTAAAGGAGCTTTACATGACAGGTTCTGTGTACGTGGTCAGTGAGAGTCGGCAGCGGACGACCGTCACGCCCGCCGGTTCGATGTTCGCCCTGGCGGGCCCCAGTCAGGGCAGCTCCGAGCTGAGCACTTGGCGGGTGGCGCTCGACGGGGATGCGTCCACCCCGGTGCACGTCATCGATCGTGAGCAGGTGTGGATGCCGCTGGCGGGGCGGTTCGAGGCCGAGGTGGAGGGTGGCGTCGAACAGGCCGGGGTCGGCCAGGCGCTCGTTCTTCCTGCGGGCGCGGTGCGGAAGTTGACGGCCGTGGGCGGCGCCGCGGAGGCGCTGGTCGCGATGGTCGTCGGGGGCCGGGCCGTGATACCGGGCAGCGACGACAGGATTTCGCTTCCCTGGGCCGAGTGACATCGGGCCGAGGGGCGTCCCCGTCCGCGAACGACGCGTGCGACACGAACGGTGAAGGGCCCTGCTCCGCACTACGTGCGGAGCAGGGCCCTTGGTTGAGCGCTGGGCAGGCCTTGCACCTGCATTTCCCCACAGGAAGTGGGGCGTCTTTCCTTGGACGACCAACGCATGTCCAGCTACCGGGAGTTCCGGTGACCGGCTCAAGATCAAGCATAGACCATTCCGGAGGTCCTCGACGCCAACGTGCGGACGGCGGGCGCCGGATGGGCCGGACGGGGCCAGTGGGACCGGTGGGGCTGCCCGAGCCGGGGATGCGGCTCGGGCAGCGGCCGGACGCGGGGTCAGTTCACTTCAGGTACACCAAGCCGTCCGTGGTGACCGCGGGGCGCCCCTTCGTGCCCTTCACGACGATCTTCACCGTGTGCTTGGCACTGGATGACCAGGACTGGGTCCAGAGCGCGTCGCGGTACTTGGTGCCGGACGACTTGAGGTCGACCGTCTTGGTGAGGCGTCCGTCCACGTACACGTCCAGCTGACCGGAGGTGGCCGCGCGGGAGACCACCAGGGCCGCCGAGCGACCGGTGAACGTCCACGTCAGGGAGGCGTTCTTGGCGGACGAGGCGAGCGACTTGCCGCCCAGGTAGCTGCTGGACGACTTGCTGGACCAGGCGCCGGTCTTCTTCGCGGAGGACTCCTGGAGGATCACCGGCGTGCCCGAGACGCTGGCCGCGGCGGTGTTGCCGGCCCGGTCGTACGCGGTCATGGACCACTTCGTCGCCGAGCCGGACTTCGCGGTGTGCGGGGCGCTCGTCGTCGTCGGGCCGTACGTCTTGGCCGTCGGGGCGGTCAGCCGGACCTCCTTGAGGGCCGCCTTGTCGGTGGCCTTCCAGGACAGGGTCAGCGGAACGCCGGCGGTGTTCACGGTGCCGGCGCGCAACGTCAGTGCCGGCTTGGTGGAGAAGGAGGGGGCCGTGGCGTCGACCACGATCGTCGCCGTCGCGGAGGTGCTCGCCCGACCCGAGATGTGGGTCGCCCGCACCTGCACCGTGTGGGTGCCGGGCGCGAGCGTCGCCTTCGCCGAGGTCGCGGTGGCAGCGGTGGTGGCGACCACCTTGCCGTCGACCAGCAGCTCGTACCGTCGCACGAAGGACGACGGGGTCGACGCCGACCAGCCGACCGTCACCGCGCCCTTCGCGTAGTAGGTCGAGCCGGACAGGCCCGCGCCGGTGACCGACTTGACGGTCAGTCCGCTCACGGCGCCGCCGGCGTAGCTGCGGATCGTGGGCAGCTGCGCGTACAGCTGACCGCCGGGGCACACCGTGTTGAAGCCGTCGCGGTGACCCGAGACCCGCGGGAAGGTGTACGACTGTCCGGAGGTGAACTTGGTGCCCTGGTGGTTGCCGCCGTTCGCCCCGGCCTTGAGTTTGACGGTGCCGGTCGGGTCGGCCTTGTACTGGCCCAACTTCCACGCGGCGACCCGGGCGACGGAGGCGACCGCCGCGCTGGGGGCCGCCTGCTTGTCCCAGTCGCCGATGACCGCGATGCCCGCGGACTCACGGTTGAAACCGAAGGTGTGCGCGCCGAGGACGGGCAGGTCCACGCCGCCCTTGCGGCCCTCGAAGACGGTGCCGCACCGGTCGACCGCGAAGTTGTAGCCGAGGTCCTTCCAACCCACGGTCTGCACGTGGTACGTGTGCAGGCCCCGCATGATCTTCGGGGAGTCCGTGCACGCGTACGTGCTGGTCTGCGCCGTGTGGTGGACGAAGACGGCCTTCACGTCCGGGTTGTACTCCGGGCCCTCCGCACTGAGGCCCTCGTCGGCGCCCCATGCGACCCGCGAGGTGATCGGCGGCTTCGGCGCGCTGGACGGCGGGGCCGGAGGCGTGGACGGGCCGCTGCTCGACGGGGGCGACGAGGGCGGCTGCGTGACGGGGGCGGAACTGCTGGGCGCGGAGGGGGTGGTGGGGGGTGTGGTGCCCGGGTCCGTGCCGGGTGCCGAGGTCCCGGGAGCGGGCTCACCGGACGGAGTGGCGGGCGTCGAGGGGACGGGTGCCTCGCTGGTGGCGGGCGGCTGGCTCGGCTGCTCGGTGGGGGTGGCAGTGGGGTTGTGGGGGACGGTCGGGACGGAGGAGCCCTCGGGGACCGGGGCGCTCGGGTCCGCGCCGGGCACCTGTCCGAGGTCCTCCCCGGTCAGGGCGAAGGCGGCGGGTTCGATGTCGGATGCGATCGAGGCCGAGCCGTTCCCGGCTGCCCGGGTGGCCGTGGACTTGCCCTCGCCCGGGCCCTCGCCCGGGTCGATCATGTCGAGGCGCAGCCCCTCGGGGAGCCCGGTGCGGGTGGTGCCGCCCGCGGTCATCCGCACCTCGACGCCGTTGGACGCGCCCACCCAGCGGGGTTCGCTCGCGCCGCGCAGTCCGACCCGGGCACCGGCCTCGTTGCGGGCTTCCGCCTCGGTGTCGACGTCGACCCAGGGGGTCCACTCGTCGTTCGCCGCGGACCGGGTGCGCACCTCGATCGTGCCGTTCAGCCGGGCGTCGGGGTCGGTCCAGGTGATGCCGAGCATGCTGAACGGATCGGTGTCGCGCCGTCCCAGGGCGGCCGTGCGCCCGTCCGCCGAGCGCTTCAGTTCGGCCTTGTGCACATCGGTCGTGACCGGTCCCGTCGCGGTGTCCGTACCGTTGCCCTTGCCGGCCGTGGAGTCCTCGCCCAAGCCCTGGACCGTCAGCACTCCGGCAACGGTCGCGGTGGCCACGGCTGCGGCGATCCACAGGGTGCGTTGCGGTTTCAAATCGTTCCCCCGGTGAGGAAGGCGCCCGGCCCGGAGAGCGGCGGCGGGCGGAATCCAGCGGACGGCACGTGTGTGCGGCTGCCCATGACGTGTCACGCACTCGGGCCGCGCGGACGCGACGGGAGGCGTCGGCCCGAACCGTCGAACGCCGTGCCCGCGGGGGGCGTGCTCCGATGGGTTCGCTCCGCTGCCCGTTCCGTCGCACGTGTGAAGTTCACGTACCCGGGTACGCACAAATGTTCTCAGACGGTGGGGTGCGCGATGCAGTAGGGGTCGCGTGGGGCCAGTGGGGCGTGCGCTGGCGTGCGGGGCTGCATCAGCCCCGCGGGGAGAGGGGAGGGGCTCAGGAACGGGTGATGCGCACCGTGTAGTCGCCGGACGAGTCCACTCCGCCGACCGCCACCCGCACGCCCGAATCCGCGTCCTCGAAGGCCTCTCCGGACGCGAAGGTCGCGTCCGACAACTCGGCGTGCACATTGGGGCGTCGGGTGCAGCCCCCGCTGTTCTGCGTCGCGTCGTGCACCGTCACCGGCCCCCGTCCGGTGTCCACTTCCGCGTCCACCCGGTAGACCAGGGCACCCGCCTTGCACACCGCCTCGTCGTTGCCCTCGCTCGTGCGCACCTCCACGGCGATGCCCGACGTGCCGTCGAGCGGGACGAACACCAGCTTCGGCCCGCCCTTGCGGGCCAGCGGCGACAGCGTGTACTCGATGGTGCCCCGGCCGGTGACGCAGCGGACCTGGTCGTCGTCCAGCCAGCCCAGCTTCCACTTGTGCCACCCGAGGAAGTCGTTGTTGGCGCCCCAGTCCTCGCTCATGATGTCCCAGTGCCCGACGGCCCCGCCGCCCTCCTGGGTGTACAGGTCGGGCAGGCCGAAGACGTGCCCGTTCTCGTGCGGCAGCACCCGGTAGCCGGTCTCCTCGTACGAACCCGAACCGTCGTCCTGGCGGCTGTACACGAAGGACGCGTTCGAGATCGGCACCCCGTCCGCGACGGGGGCCTCGTGATTGCCGGCGAAGGTCACCGACAGCACCGTCTCCAGGGCCGGCGGCCCCGCGTTCGGGGTGGCGAGCACGTTCACCAGGTCGTACGCGGCGAAGTCCACCTCCGGATCCGCCGCCGTCACGATGTCGTCGACGAGCTGCCGGTAGCCGGGCTCGAAGGGCGCGCCGCGCTCTATCGTGTACTCGGCGAAGGGCCTCGGCATGCGCAGCCAGTCCTTCAGCGGCGCTTCGGCGCGGTAGTCGAGGCGCCCGTACGAACCGGTGGCGAACCACTTCTGGGTCTGCGGGAAGAACTCCGCGAGTCGTTCCGCGGCCGTGCCCTCGCCCGGTGCGTCCGGGAAGTCGACCATCAGGTTCAGTGCCCGCACCGTCCCCGTCGAGCGGGCGTATCCGGGCGGGGTGGGCACGCCTTCGGACAGCTGGACGTCGAGCGTGGCGCTGATCATGCAGGGGCCGATCATCGCGTTCCGGGCGGACTGGGAGGTCGGTCCGGCGGCGGTCGCGGAGCCCTGGGTGAACCGCCCGGTACTGGCCGAGGTGGTGACCGCGAGGGTGAGCGCGGTCATCGAGGCGAGGACCGCCGCGCGGCGCGGCCTGCGTATCCGACGGCTGGACGTCTGCATACCTGGGCCTTCCCCTGCGCGGCAGCCGCCCGATATGGCTGCGCCCTCTGCCCACCCTGTGCCGGGGCGCCCGCCCGCGCGCGCTGAGCGGGACCGATCGTGGGTTTCTCCGTGGGAAGGGTGTGACGGCGGGTGCGCGGGGGCATTGCGGTCGGTCGCCCGGAAGCACTCCCCGCGGGGGTGTGGTGCAGGTCACAGGGGCTCGGGAAATATGTGGGGACACACTCCCCGTTTGAGCTAGTGTTCCGATGAAGCGGGGAGTACTTCCCCGCTTCGGTGGGGGCGAGTAGCTGACGGACACCCACAGCGGTCCGGCTCCGGTTCGACGACGACCCGAGGGCCACCGCTCCAGGAACCGTCACCCCGGGGCACCGGCCGCCATCGGCCCACCGCACCACCAGCACCGCACCGCACCACCGTCAGCACCAGCACCAGCACCGCACCCGTCCGCCGAAAGTGTGAGGAGTACGCCGTGGCAACCACGACCAGCGCGCCCCGTCCTACGCCCCGCCCGCGCGCCGACGCGTTGCGCAACCGCGAGCGGATCGTCGTCGCGGCCCGGGAGATGTTCGTCGAGGACGGCCCCCAGGTCCGCATCGACGAGATCGCCCGCCGTGCGGGAGTCGGCAACGCCACGGTGTACCGACACTTCCCCGACCGCCGGTCCCTGGTGCACGGGGTGGTCTGCCACGTCTTCCAGAACATCTCGCACCTCGCGGAAGCCGCGCTCGCCGACGACCGCGACCCGTTCGCCGCCCTGTGCACGTTCGTCCACGAGTCGGTGGACGTCCGCACCAGCGCCCTGTGCCCCCTGCTCGCCGACGACTTCGACGCCGACCACCCGACCCTGGTCGAAACCCGCAACCGCATCGAGAAGCTCGTCGACGCGCTCCTCGAACGCGCCAAGGCGAGCGGCCAACTCCGCCCCGACATCGCGGTCACCGACCTCCTGCTCGCCGTCGGTCAGCTCACCCGCCCGCTTCCCGGCCGCGACGCCGCCAGCAGCCGGAGCTTCGCCCAGCGCCAGCTCCAGGTGTTCCTCGACGGGCTGATGGCCCCGGCCCGCTCCGAACTTCCCGGTACCCCCATCACCTTGGAGGAACTCCGCACCCAGCCCTGCACGGTCAGCACGACGCGATCGACGGAGCGGTAGCCCGGCACCGCCCGCGGCACTCCGCCGCACCCGCACCGCCCCACGGCCGGCCCGGGTGACCCGGAGCGACCAGGACGACGCCTGACGACCTGACTCCCGCCGCGAACGTCCGCCCGCACCGCCGCCCGACCGTTCCGCCGACCGCTGATCGCGCCCCTCCGTGCGCACACCCGCACGGTCCCTCCACACGCCGACTCCTCGCCCCTCTCCGCACGAAGTTCCTAGGTGGGTACCTCCATGTCAAAAACCGCCCCGTCGCAGCCCGAGACAGATCCGGGCCGCCCGACCGTCGATCCGTTGCGCTGGAAAGCCCTGGTCTTCATCGCCCTGGCCCAGCTCATGGTCGTGCTCGACGCGACCATCGTGAACATCGCCCTGCCGTCCGCCCAGACGGACCTCGGCATATCCGACGGCAACCGCCAGTGGGTCATCACCGCCTACGCACTCGCCTTCGGTGGCCTCCTGCTCTTCGGCGGTCGCATCGCCGACCTGTGGGGCCGCAAGAACACGTTCATCACCGGACTCATCGGATTCGCCCTCGCGTCCGCCCTGGGCGGCGCCGCCCAGAACGAGGCGATGCTGCTCGCCTCCCGCGCACTCCAGGGCGTCTTCGGCGCACTGCTCGCGCCCGCCGCACTGTCGCTGCTGGCCGTGATGTTCACCGACGGCCGTGAGCGCGCCAAGGCGTTCGGCATCTACGGTGCCATCGCCGGTGGCGGTGGAGCCGTGGGCCTGATCCTCGGCGGCGTCCTCACCGAGTACCTCGACTGGCGCTGGACCTTCTACGTCAACATCCCCTTCGCCGCGGTCGCCGCGGTGGGCGCCTACCTCGTCATCCACGAACGCGCCGACGCCCGCAACCGCGCCCCGCTCGACATCCCCGGCGTGGTGCTGTCCACGCTCGGCCTGGTCGCGCTGGTGTACGGCTTCACCCGCGCCGAGTCCGAAGGCTGGTCGGACACGGTCACCATCGTGATGTTCGTGGCCTCCGTGGCGCTGCTCGCCGCCTTCGTCGTCGTCGAGTCCAAGGTGAAGGCGCCGCTGCTGCCGTTGCGCGTCCTGACCGAGCGCAACCGTGCCGGCGTGTACCTGTCGCTCGGCCTCGCCGTGATCTCGATGTTCGGCCTGTTCCTGTTCCTGACCTACTACCTCCAGATCGTCAAGGGGTACTCCCCGGTCAGCACCGGCTTCGCGTTCATGCCGATGATCGTCGGCATGATCGCCGGCTCCACGCAGATCGGTGCGCGACTGATGACCCGGGTGCCGGCCCGGACCCTGATGGGCCCCGGCTTCCTGGTCGCGGCGGTCGGCATGCTGCTGCTCACCCAGTTGGAGATCGACTCCTCGTACGCGGCCCTGCTGCTGCCCGCGATGCTGCTGCTCGGCCTCGGCATGGGCACCTCGTTCATGCCGGCCATGTCGCTGTCGACGTACGGCATCGAGCCCCGGGACGCCGGCGTCGCCTCCGCGATGGTCAACACCTCGCAGCAGGTCGGCGGCGCGGTCGGCACGGCGCTGCTCAACACGGTCGCCGCGTCCGCGACGACCGCCTACGTCAAGGACCACATGGCCTCGGCGAACTCCCCGTCGGCACAGAAGCTCGTGGAACTGCGGGCCATGGTCGAGGGCTACACCAGCGCGATCTGGTTCGCCGTGGGCATCCTCGTCGTCTCCGCGATCATCGCCCTGACGATGATCAACGCGGGGCTGCCCGACGCGGACGGTCCGGACGCGGACTCCGCGAAGGGCGACGCGGGGGACGAGCTGAAGGTGCCGGTCATCGCCCACTGAGTCCGGTGCGGAGGGCCCGGGTGCAGGGAAGGGACCATCTTGGGTTCCCTTGGTCCCCGCACCCGGGCCCTCGCGCGTGTGGGCCCGGGGCACGCCGGTGTACGGGGCACGCCGGTGTACGGGGCGTGCGGGTGTACGGGGCGTGCGGGCGGGCGGGGGGCCCGGGTGCGCGGAACGTACGGGGTGTTCCGCGCGGGTGGTCGTGGCGCGCGGGTCAGCGCAGCCAGGGCAGGTCCGCCCCGGCGTCCTTCGGCTGGAGCCCGTCGGCGACGATCTCCATGATCTCGCCGAGGGACTGCTGCTGACCGGGTGTGAGCCGGTCGAACAGGGCCTGACGCACGGCTTCGACATGGCCCGGCGCGGTGCGCCGCAACACTTCGTACCCCTGGTCGGTCAGGACCGCGAACTGGCCCCGCCGGTCCGACGGACAGTCCTCCCGGGTGACCCAACCGCTCTTCTCCAGCCGGGCGACCGCATGGGACAGCCGCGACCGGGTGATCTTCGCGGCCCGCGCCATCTCCGTCATGCGCAGCCGGCGCCTCGGCGCTTCGGCGAGCTGGACCAGGAAGCCGTAGTACAGGTGGGGCATGCCCGCGTCACGCTGGAGCTGTCGGTCGAGGTGATCGTCCAGCAGGGTCGTCGCGCTCAGGTACGCCTGCCACACCCGCTGCTCCTCGCTGCTCAGCCAACGGGGCTCGGCGGGCCGCCCGGGCTCGGCCTCCTCCGACGTGTGCCCGGGGCGTGACGTGTGCCCGGGGTGCGCCGGGTGCGCCGTGGATATGGGCTCCGCCGGCTGCACGGGCCGGGCGGGTCGCCGGGGCGGGGCGGCGGAGGCGGTTGGGGGTTGGTCCGGGACCGCTGCGTTGGGCGCGGACCGCGTGGACCGCGTGGACGGAGCAGACGGAGTGGACGGGGTGGACGGGGTGGGTGGCGGTGAGGGTGCCGTCGTCATGTTTCCCACTGTACGAGCTCCTTCTTGAACGTTAAACAAAATGGGCGTAGCCTCGACCGGAGGGAAGAACTTGAGACTTCAAGCATGCTGGGCCTTCAAACATCCCGCTGGCCTGGCGTCGAGCCGCTAAGGACCCACGCGTCTCACCACCCGCCCACCCCGGAGCCGTCACCATGACCCCCGTCACAGCCCACCCGGCCCACCCGGAGCCCCGCAGCACGCCCCGCATGCCCGCGCTCTACCTCAGCCACGGCGCGCCCCCGCTCGCCGACGACTCCGTCTGGCCCGGACAGCTCGCCGCCTGGTCCGCGGACCTGCCGCGCCCCCGGGCGATCCTGATGGTCTCCGCACACTGGGAAGAGGCCCCGCTCGCCCTCGGGGCGGTCGAGCGCACGCCCCTCGTCCATGACTTCTGGGGCTTCCCCGAGCGCTACTACGCCGTGCGCTACGACGCGCCCGGCGCACCGAAGCTCGCGGAATCGGTACGCCGACTGCTGCGCGCCCCTGGGGTGCCGGTCCAGGACATCCCGGACCGTGGTCTCGACCACGGTGCCTACGTGCCGCTGGTCGAGATGTACCCGGACGCCGACGTCCCGGTGCTCCAGATATCCCTGCCGACCCTCGACCCGCGCAAGCTGATGGACGTCGGGCGCAAGCTCGCACCACTGCGCGACGAAGGGGTGCTCATCGTCGGAAGCGGCTTCTTCACCCACAACCTCGCGGCGCTGCGGCACGCGGGCGGGGTGCCGGGCTGGTCTGTCGAGTTCGACGACTGGGGGCACCGCGCCCTCGACTCGGGTGACGTCGACGGACTGCTCGACTTCACCGTCAAGTCGCCCGCCGGCGCCCTGGCCCACCCCCGTACGGAACACTTCGCCCCCCTCTTCGTCACGATGGGTGCAGCCGACGCGGCCGGGGACCTGGACGCGCAGCGGAGCGTGATCGACGGCTTCTGGATGGGACTCGCCAAACGATCGGTGCAGTTCGGTTGAGACGGCTCGGCCGCGGGTCCGCTAGAAGACCGGCTCGTTGAGGTCGATCGCCCGTCGCGCCGCGGCCAGGGCGAGCGGACCGCCCACGTCGATCGCGGTGTCGACGAACTTGATGGTGTGGTCGTCGCCGTGTGCCGCGGCCCGCGCGAACAGCTCCGCCGCCGTTGCCGCGCCCCCAGACGGCGCCGCCGTCCCCGCAGGGTGCGGGTCCGTGGACCCGGGGCTGTAGGCGGCGGTCACCGCCGCGCTCGCCGCCCACGCCGTGGCGAGCGACACGGGCCACCATGCCTGGGGGAGCGCGGGCAGGGTCCGCAGTACGGCGTTCGGCGCGGTCGCCGCGTGCACCAGCATCACCGGCGCCCCGTGTCCGTGGGTGGCGTAGCGGTGCACGGCGGCGGCGACGAGCTCGGTCAGCGCGGCGCGGGCCTCGTACGGGTCGGTGGTGGCGGTGGCCGACCATGCGGGGAACGCGGTCAGCTGGGCCAGCCGGTCCTTGATGCCGCCGTCCTGCCGGGCGACCCGCGGCACGGCGTCCAGCGCGGCCGGTGCCGTCGTGACGGATCGGCCCGTCGCGAGGGCGGGCAGCGGCTGGTGCCGGGCGGCCCAGTAACCGAGCCCGTGGGCCAACTCCACGAGCCGTGGACCCGTCGCCGGTTCCGTCGTGGTGCGCGCTCCGGTAGCCGAGGGGGCGGACGGTGCGCCGGTCTCGTCCGCGAGCAGGGTGCGGACGGCGTGTCCCACTCGGATCGCGGGGTGCGTCGCGCCGCCCGCGATGCCGGGAAGCAGCCGCGGCCACCACTCGGCGAGTACTGCTCGCCAGGGTCGCTCCGCGCACTCCCGCACGAAGAAGTCCGTCCAGTCGGTGATCCGGCGGGGGTCGCCCAGGGCCTGTGGCCAGTTGTCACCTGTCACCCGCGCGTATGAAGCGGGCATGTCCTCCAACCTGTCGCGGTACGCGTCCAACCATCGGTGCACGACCTGCGCCTGACCGCCTCTGACCAGTGCCTCGACTGCCATGGGCGCGTGGTTGCTCAGCCAGCCCAACCGCTCCGGCCCCGAGGCGTGAAGCCGTTCCAGCGCCTCGTCGAGCGTGCCGCTGCGGTCGGGCGCGGAATCTGCGGGCGGTTCGTCGTGGAGGGGCGCGGTGGTGCCGTTGACCGTAGTGCTCTCCGGGGTGCCGGGTCCGTGAGGGAGTGGGGTCATGCCCGGCACCGTAGAACAGACGGTCGCCGACCGTAACGGGCTGGAGTCGTAGGTCCGGGGCAGGAGGGGGACACAGCCATGCCGGGCCCGGAGGTCAGCGGTCCCGTTGCAGGACCGCGAAAAAGATAACGGGGGGCGTGGTCGAGAGCGGCTGAGGGGTGTGCCGGCCGTGAGGTGGGATGGGTGGTCGGGGCGGGGGCGCTGCTGGGGTGGCGATCGACCGATCGGTGGGTCGAACGGCGACGAGGCAACTAATTCGTGACCCGGTTCGTCTTGACGGACGGGAGGTCGGGAAGCGGACCGCACCTACCTTCCGGGACGCGGTCGACCCGACGAACGTGAGGCAGGTCTCACCAGGCGCCCCAGGATTCTCTGACGGCACAGTGAACCCGCCCCGTCACCGTCCTGACCTGCGTATCCGTGGGAAGCGCGCTCAGTCATGCCCTTGTGGCGCCGCAGGATACTGCATGATCAGAGAAATCGACGAGCGCCATGGGAATTCTGTCCGGATTCCAGTCGTTGTTTCCTTCGGAAGCTGGGCACCCGCCAGGGTGAGCAGATGCACACGTAAGGACCTCTGAACCACTCGCTAGCAAGGGAGCACGCATGGCAACCCGTGCCGTCGCCCGTCGTCAGTCCGCCACCCGCGGGACCGACGCGGCAAGCAGTGTTCGCGCGGGAGGCGGCGAGATCGCCGATCGCGACCTGGTCGGCATGTACCTCGACGAGATCGCCCGGACGCCCCTGCTGGACGCGGCCAAGGAAGTGGAGCTGTCGCAGACGATCGAGGCCGGGGTGTACGCCCAGCAGATCATCGACGGCGAGATCGACAGCGACACCACGAAGAAGAAGGACGGCCCCTCCCAGGAGGAGCTGGAGGCTCTGGTCGCCGCCGGTGAGCGGGCCAAGGACGTCTTCATCCGGTCCAACCTCCGCCTGGTCGTCGCCGTTGCCCGCCGGTACCCGCGCAGTGGTCTGCCCCTCCTCGACCTGATCCAGGAGGGCAACGCGGGCCTGGTCCGCGCGGTGGAGAAGTTCGACTACCGCAAGGGCTTCAAGTTCTCCACTTACGCGACCTGGTGGATCCGCCAGGCCATCACCCGCTCGATAGCCGACCAGTCCCGCACCATTCGGCTGCCCGTCCACCTCGTGGAGGAGCTGGGCCGGATCCGTCGGGTCCAGCGCGAGTTCAACCGCGAGAAGGGTCGGGACCCCGAGCCGCAGGAGATCGCCGAGGAGCTGGACTCCACCCCCGCACGCGTCGTGGACGTCCTCGACTGGGCCCGCGACCCGGTCTCGCTCAACATGGCCGTCGATGACCAGGGCGATACCCAGTTCGGTGACCTCCTGGAGGACACCTCCGCCGTCTCCCCGGAGCAATCGGTGCTCACCCTGCTGCGCAGCGAAGAACTGGACGACCTCATCGGCCGCCTCGACCAGCGCACCGCCTCCATCATCAAGATGCGGTACGGCATCGACGACGGTCGGGAGCGCACCCTCACCGAGGTCGGCAAGGAACACGGCCTCACCCGTGAGCGCATCCGCCAGATCGAGAAGCACGCCCTCCTCGAACTGAAGCGGCTCGCCCGGGACACGGGCTTCGACGCCGCTGCCTGACCGGGCTGGGCCGGGCCGGGCTTCCCGAGGGGTCGCCCGTGCAGGCCCCTGGGTCGGGCGGCCGCGTCGGTCGACAGGGAGCGGGCGCGCCCGGCGGGGCGATCGCCCGGCCCGTGGCGGCGGTGATCCGACCTCTCCGGCTGGGAGCACGTGGCCCAGCCCGGTGGCACACTAGAAGAGGTTGCCGCACCACCTTCTTGGACGGGTGTGCGCACCGTGAGGGCATGCGAGCCGCCTTTCGGGGTACGGGAACCGGAGCGACCAGCGATTTGGGCATGAATCGCGTGCCTGCCGCTCACGAAAGCCACGGACATGAGGTACGTTCGCGACCACTGGGCAGGTGACCATCCGCCTCCCACGGCCGGGACGCGTCCATGACGCTCCCGCCACCCCATAGACGAGCCCCGGCGCCCACCCCCCCCGGCGCCGGGGCTCCCCCTTGCCCCGGGCCCTTGCCCCAGGTGTGCCCGGCACCGCACCGCCTCCGCTCACTGACCGGCACACCCTCGCGGCCCAGCCGCCGTCCTACTCAGGCAGCCCGGCCCGCCCGGCCCGCGTCAACCTCTCGCCCAGCTCCCGCACCATCGTCACCAGCTCCGGCGGGCCGTCGACCTCGAACGCGCATCCCACGTACGCCAGCCGGAACGTCAGCCACTCCAGTGCGTCCCCCGTGGTTCCGTGCAGCACGCACGTCCCGTCGTCCGCTGGCTCCGGGGTGCCGAACACGCTCGGCAGCCGACCCATGACCTCCTCCGCCGGTGCAGCGAACCTCACGGAGAACGCATAGGTCTTCCGCTGGCCCCTGATCCGGTCCCGCAGGAACTCGGCCGCACTGCCCTGGGGCAGTTCCCTCGGGGTGAAACGGGCACCTGTCGCCAAGGGCTCACCGGCCACCCGGTCCACTCGGAAGGTCCGCCAGTCGCTCCGCTCCACATCGAACGCCACCAGGTACCAGCGGCGTCCCGTGGACACCAGGCGGTGCGGTTCCGTGAGGCGACGGGACTCGGTGCCGTCCACCGAGCGGTAGGCGAACCTCAGACGCTCGTGGCCCGCGATCGCCGATGCCATCACGGTCAACGTCTCCGTGGCGATGGTGGCGCCGTCCCCACTGGTCAGGGGAACCGTCGCCGACTGGAGCACGCTCACCCGGTGCCGTAGCCGACCCGGCAGCACCTGCTCCAGCTTCGCCAGCGCCCTCACCGACGCTTCCTCGATCCCTTCCACCGCGTGGCCCGCGCCGGCCCGCAGACCCACCGCGATGGCCACGGCCTCCTCGTCGTCCAGGACCAGCGGCGGCAATGCCTTCCCCGCCACCAACCGGTACCCGCCGTCCGCTCCGCGTGCCGCCTGCACGGGATAGCCCAGTTCGCGGAGCCGATCGATGTCCCGACGCACCGTGCGGCGGGAGACCCCGAGCCGGTGGGACAGCTCCCCGCCGGGCCACTCACGAGGCGTCTGGAGCAACGACAGGAGTTGGAGGAGCCGAGCCGAAGTGTCTGTTGTCGTCATGCCCCACAGAATGCCGCGGAAAGAGGTCACGAGCTGACCTAATGAACCCCTAGCTTGAGCGGCATGACCTCACCGACATCTCCTTCGTCAACGGTGCCCGCGCCGGCGCCCGTTACCGAAAGTGGACCCTCTGCCGGCGCGCACCCGCTCGGAGGAGGGACCAGCCCCGCGGCCGACGCCGCCGGGTCCGCCCCGCCCGGTGCGGGCGCCACGGGCGCCCGCACGGGACCGGGGAGCGCTGATCCCGCACCCGGCAGCGGCACGCCGGACCGGCGGCGCTGGTTCGCCCTGGCGATCGTCATGACCGCGGCGTTCATGGACCTCGTCGACGTGACGATCGTCAACATCGCCATCCCCGCGATCCAGCGGGACGAGGGCGCCAGCTTCAGTCACATCCAGTGGATCACCGCGGGATACGCGCTCGCCTTCGCGGCCGGACTCATCACGGGCGGCCGCCTCGGCGACATCCACGGCCGCAAGAGGGTCTTCCTCATCGGCATAGCGGGCTTCACCGTCGCGTCCGCGCTCTGCGGACTCGCCGTCAACCCGGACATGCTGGTCGCCTCCCGCATCCTCCAGGGTGCGACGGCCGCGCTGATGGTGCCGCAGGTGCTGTCGATCGTCCACGCGACGTTCCCCGCCCACGAGCGGGGAAAGGTCTTCGGGCTGTTCGGTGCAGTGGTAGGACTCGGTGCGGTCTCCGGTCCGTTGCTGGGCGCACTGCTCACCCAGTGGAACCTCTTCGGCCTGGAGTGGCGGCCGATCTTCCTGATCAACCTGCCCGTGGGCGTCCTCGGACTGGTGCTCGGCCGCAGGTTCATCACCGAGTCGAAGGCCCCTCAGGCCCTCAAGCTCGACCTCGTCGGAGTCGCTCTGGTCACCGGCGGCCTGCTGATGCTGCTCTACCCGCTGACGCACGGAAGGGAGCTCGGCTGGCCGATGTGGGGGTACGCGTCGATGGTGGGGGCGTTCGCCGTCTTCGTGGCACTCGTCGCGTACGAGCGGCGCAAGGCGCGCCAGGACGGCTCGCCGCTGGTCGAACTGTCGCTGTTCCGGGTGAAGAGCTTCGCCGCGGGAATCGCCGTGCAGACCGTCTTCGGGATCGGCCTCGGCATCTTCTTCCTGGTCTGGACCCTCTACATGCAGATCGGCCTCGGGTGGAGCCCCCTGCGTGCCGGGCTCACCGGAGTCCCGTTCTCCATCGCGGTCTCCGTCGCCGCGGGCGTCTCGGTCCAGATGCTCGTCCCGCGCTTCGGACGGAAGGTGCTTCAGGCCGGTGCCCTGACCATGGCGGCGGGCGTGCTGCTCTACATCTGGGAGGCCGACCACTTCGGCGCGGACGTCACCGCCTGGCAGATGGCGCTGCCGCTCGTGTTCATGGGCATCGGCATGGGGCTGATCGTCGCGCCGCTGACGGACGCGATCCTGTCCGAAGTGCCGCGGCAGCACGCCGGATCGGCGTCGGGGCTGATCAACACCGTTCAGCAGATGGGCAACGCCCTCGGTCTGGGCCTGGTCTCCGTCGTGTTCTTCGGCGTCGTCGACGAGCGCGTGCCGCGGGCTGCGCTGGGCGAGGAGTTCGCGAACGGCTTCGAGAACGCGCTCAGCTACGTCGTTGTCGTCCTGCTGGTCATCTTCGGGCTGATGTTCCTGCTGCCGCGCAAGCCCGCCGGCACCGGGCTTGAGGCGGGGACCGCAGCGGACGAAGGGCCCGTCGACCCGGCCGCCGGTGCACCGGCAACGGCACCGGGTGGCTCGGCCGGCACCGTCCAGGAGGACGCGCAGCGCCGCAAGGTCCTCACGCACTGATCGCTCGGGCGGGCCCGTGTGAGGGTTCCGTCCGAGAGGGCCGCCCGGTGGACGCGGACTCCGTGTCCACCCGGCGGCCTCGTCGTGTCCACCAGGTGTGGCGCCCCCTCGTGCGGCGATCAGCCCCCGCAGAGCGCGCAGCCCTGAGCGAAGGGCAAGCTGCCACCCGAACATTCGGTTGGCGTCAAGGGCGATGGTCCTGTTCCTCATGATGGTCTCCCCCGTGAAAGTGCTGCGCAAAGGCTCTGTGGAGGGCCCCGTGTGGCGGGGCCGCGACCTTCTGCCGTAAACGGTAGCCCGGTCCTACGCATCTCGCTGGGCCTGTGGATAACTCCGACGGGACGGTGCCTGCTCCTCCAACGACCCCCGGAGTTTCCGTCATGCTGGGGCGCTCCTGTGCCGGCTCCCGAGTGGGTTCGTCAGGCAAATCGTTCACTCGCTCCCGGCCCGTCAACCCCACCGGTCCGCTCAACGGTGGCCCCGCCCTCCCAGGTGGCACACCATCACAGGCCATCATGTGAACCGGACATGGGGCGCCATGCGCCGCTTAATCCCCTTAGACCCCTGTTGTAGACCCCATCGCCTGAGGTCTACTGTCGACATGCCTGAGCACATGTCGTCCCTCCAGCAACTGGGCGCCGCCGCCCTCGTGCTGGCTGCCGTCCTGTGGACGGTGATTTTGATACGGCTCCTGCGCAGGGAACCCCGCCCGGGCCCGTCCGCTCCACGGCCTGGCACCTCCCAGGCGGGCCCCTTCCAGACGCGCCCCGACGTCACCGGCGATGCGGTCGACATGCCCGCGGCACCCGCCCAGCCGAATGTGATCAGCCCGTTCGCGCACCGCGCGCGCCGCCCCCGCACCCACCATCACCGCGCCGTCAGGACCGGTCGGGCAACGCTACGCGCCCTGCCGCGCCAGCACACACCTATCACCGACTCCGTCACCCTCACACCGACTGAGCGCGCCACGTTCGACGCACTAGTTCGGCAGTGGGGCCACGACGATCCGCCGCCCCAGCCCTGAACCCCGCCGGACCCGCGGACGCATCACCGCAGGCCTACGGCGGACCGTGCTGCACAGGCGGGTTCCGGTTCACGAGAACGTCGAAGACGCCGAGGCGTGAGGTGTCGTGGTGGCGGGCGAGCACAGGCAACGGGCAAACGGAACCGTCAGCCCGACTGCTGAGCCGCACTGCTGGACGGGCGGCGAGGAGGATGCGCGGCTCTAGGCTCCGGGAGCCCGTGAAGCGCGCCGCTCCACCGCCTCGCGGGCAGCGTCCTCGCTCTCGTAGACCTCGCACATGTGACGGCCGTCGGGCGTCGCCGTGTGCTCGACCTCCCAGAGGCTGACCTCGCGCCCGTCGCTCAGGAGGAACGCATGCTCGTACAGCGAGAACGAGAACGCAGTCACCCCCTCGACACTGGGCAACGGTCGCCCGAACGCCTGCGTGATCTGATGTGCACAGGCGTTCTGCAGGAGGAGGGCCATGTCCGCGCCGGGCCCGTCGGTGTTCTCGGCTCGACGCAGTAAACGGCGTGCGTGGTCCGCGGAGTCATCCGGCGCGTAGTCGTGGCGAGGTCGAGGTGCGGGCGCCAAATGGATCACTACGGGCAACTCGAAGTCCGGGGTCTCCGCCGGGAGGGGCAACCGGGTCGTGGCGGTCCGCACGTCTTCTTCTTCCGTGTACAGCTCGTGCAGCAACTGCCCGCGCCCGCCGGGACCCGTGTTGTGCACCAGCTCCCACAAGGTGAGCGCACTGCCGTCAGCGAGCAGCCACGTGTGACGGTACGTCTCGCGGTGCAGCCCCCTGCTGTGGTGCGCGGAGTGCAACGAACTGTCATGCGCGAGCGCGCAGTCGAGGCGGCTTATGGTCTCGTCCGGCAGTTCGAAGGAGTTGAGGGCACGCCCGAGGAGTCGAGCGAGATGCTCCTCAGGAGACTCGGACGACTCGGGTGGCTCGTGCGCCGACGCATGCGGACCGCTCAAGGCACCTCCCCGTGTTAGCTGCTAGTCACTTCGTGGGTGCATACCGTAGCCCCTCCATGGGACGTCATGTCCAGGAACCGGGAAAACGTCCGAGCCGCGCAGGAAGTTCCCGCGCGACGCGCAACACCCCGACCTTCACATGACAATCCCGTATCCAAGGATCACTCATTCCCACGAGGTGCGATCGCCAATACCCGTATGCACCAACACGCCTGATGGAGTGACGGGTACGAGACATCCGCTTCCGACGACAACTGGCCGACGGGAGCGGCGACCGACGAGGCGTCCCCAGGTACGACGAGGCCAGCGGGAGGTTGACGGCGGCTGTGGATGACTTGAAGCCGCCCCTGTCCGACGGCAGGTCGATCCCGGGGTGACTCGACGGGAAGAACGAAGGACGAAGGTCGGCCCCAGGCTATACGGCGCTGCCGGCCAGCCAAGCGTTCCAGGGCATGTTCCACCCGTTGAGGCTGTTGGCAGGTGCGATCGTCGTACCGGGAGAGTCCTTCACCGCCAGTACCCTCCCCCCGCCATTGAGCTGTCGTAGAAGCGCCCACCTGGTGCGTCGCCGCTCGCCCCCTGCGTATCTCGCAGGCCCACACACCCGTGGCTGGTCCCCGTCCTCCCGAACGGCGGGTTCCCATGTGGGTCCCAGTAGTTGCCGTGAATGAACGTTCCTGTCTGCGAAAGACGCATGGCATGCGGTACATCCGGGATGTCGTACTCGCCTGCGAAGCCGACGGTGGCACCGTTCATCCTTGTCTGGTTCAGCGTCTCGGACACCGCCATCTTCCCGTTGTGCGTCGGGGCCTCCGGGTTGCCGGCCGAGTTCGGGATCGTCTCCACGACCTTCCCGTTGTGTTTCGCCTTCCTCGTCTGTGCCTTCACGTCCACCGTGGACGCTTGTGAGCGCCCGATGGTGAAGGTTGCGCGTTTGCGCTGCACTCCGTGGATGCCGTCCGCTCCCTCGACGCCGTCCAGCTTGATGTCGACGATGACGTGGGAGCCGGACTCCCAGTTGGCCCTTCGGTCGAAAGTCGAGGCGCCGCTCACCGAACCAACGACCGACCGCCCGCTGGTCACTGCTCGACGTCACCTTGATCCTGACCTGCACGGCCTTGCGGTTGACGATGCCCTTGTCGAACGCGAACGAGTCCGGCGTTCCCACGCCCACCGCGCCCCCAGCACCGCCTTGCCGGTCGAGGCGTCCGTCATGGCGACCTCGGTCAGCGTGCCTTCCGCTACCTGCACCCCGGTTCCGTTGACGGGCGCGCCGGTGGATCCGTCCTTGGCAGAGATAGCCATGCGAGCAGGCGGTGCCTCAGCGGTGCCGCGGCTGTCCTTGTCGCCGCTCTCGCTGTTCTCGTCGGCCTTGGCGTCGCCGCCGCACGCGGTCAGTACCAGTACCCCCATGGCCAGTGCCGCACGGGCCATCGTGCCCCGCCGCCGCAGGCAGCTTCCCGAAGTTGACGGCCCGTGATCAGGAGCGGTGATTCCCGGCTGAGGGGAGTACGTGAATCGTGCTGCCTTGGTCCTTAATGCGGCGAGCTGCTTCAGTTGCTCGCAATTCAAGTGATCTAGGTGATTTGCTCAAGTGTGAGAAGGGAGTCGGCTCGGTGCCGAATCGTTCCTTCGGGTTTCGGCTCGTGACTGTCCGGCATGTGACCGCTGAGATCAGCCGTCGTGCAACTCCGTCAACTCCGTGTAGGAGGGAAAGACGCCTCCCGTTCCGGTCGTCGACTTCGCTGCCCGCACGGCGCGAACGATCGCACGCGTCACCATGTCAGCCCCGGCGGCGAGCACGTCGTTCAGTGCCAAGGGGCCGTCCGGCGAGAGTGCGCGCTGACCCGATGCGAGGGCGAACACGGTGTCACCGTCGTTCAGTAGGTGCACCGGACGTACGGCCCGAGCGATCCCGTCGTGTGCCGTACCGGCGAGCTTCTGGGCCTGGGCCCTCGTCAGGTCGGCGTCCGTCGCCACGACGGCCAGCGTGGTGTTCAGGGGAGGCGCGGCCAGCCGCGCCGACGCCGTGTGCCCCGCGGACTTCGCATTCCTCCGGGCGGCGTCTTCGAGCAGCCGTTCGGCCCGATCGAGTAGCACCCGATCGGGATAGGTCACCTTGCCCTCGAAGTACTCCCCGTACAGCACACCCGTCCGTGCGTCCCATGCGGACCCGGCTGCGTTCGCCACCACCAGCGCGGCCACGACCACCCCCGAGGCCAAGCGCGTGCTGGCCGTCCCCACTCCGCCCTTGAGACGACCCACGACACTGCCGGTGCCGGCACCCACCCCACCCACGGGAACCGGCGCACGGAGACCGCTGGCAGCTGCTGCCTCCACTGCTGCCCTACCGGTCGACGCGTCCGGCCGCGCCCGGAAGTCACCACCGCGCCCCAGGTCGAAGACGCATGCCGCGGGAACGACTGGTACGACGTGTGAAGGGTCCGAGCCGACTCTCACGCCTCGGCCCCGGTCCTCCAGCCAGCCCATCACGCCGGTCGCCGCGTCCAGTCCGTACGCGCTGCCTCCGGTCAGCACCACCGCATCGATGCGCTGCACCACATTGCGAGGGTCGAGCGCATCCGTCTCCTTGGTGCCGGGTCCGCCTCCGCGCACGTCGACGGCGGCCGTGACCCCGCCTTCCGGCGCGAGTACGACCGTGGTCCCCGTCAGATAGCCGCCCCCGACCAAGGTCGCATGGCCGACCCGCAGTCCGGCCACATCGGTGAGCGCGTCCACCAGAGCGGGCAGGTCAGTCGGCTCCTGGGCGCTGTCCGCAGTCTGCTCCGTCATGGACCCTGCGTACCACGTGTCGTAGCCACGTACGTCGAGGTGACCACCGGGTCGTGAGCCGGTGTCCGCGCAGACCATGCAGACCGCGCAGGCCGCGGAGCACGTGCCGGCCGGCTGCCTTGAACAGTGCCGTCCACACCTGGACCAGCAGCAGGACCATCGACGATTCGCCGCAACACACAGTGCGGTCCGTAGGCGCTTCGGGTGTCGCCCCCTGCGTCCGTTCGCTGACCGCGGGTCCCGGGACGTGGTTCCGCGGCTCGCTGCGTGGGACCTGTACGCGGTGGTGTTGGCGGGCGGGCGCGTGGCTGCGGGGACCTCCCGGGCGCGGGCCGCTCCCCGAACCCCTGCGCCGCGCCGTCTGCCCGTCGGCTCCCGTCGAGCCGCGACTCCCGCGGAGTGCGTTGTTCGCCGCGCGGGGTGCTCCGGGGGCCGTACGAGGTCGTTTCCGTGGCGCGGGCGGCACCGTGGGGGTCAGCCCATTGCTCGTCCTGACGTCCGACGGGCCGTCCGCGACGACAGGGCCACGCCGACCGTGATCGTGACCGTCAGCACCAGCCCGGCTGCCAGCACGGACCATTGGCCGGCGAACGTGCAGGCGAGGACCGCCAGGGTCGCCGCCGGCATTACCGACCGCCCCGCGATCCCGTGCTTGGAACGCCGGGCCAGCAGCCACCACACGGTCAGCAGGTACACCGCGGTGGGGATCGTCACCGAGGCGCTCGCCGCCAGCTGGGAGACGTGGACTTGGCCCACGGCGTGTTCCACGAAGATCTCGGTGCCCGCGCCGATCGCCGCCGCCGAGCCCAGCACCAGGTAGTGGCCGTACCCCCACAGGAACGCCTGGCGGTTGCTGATCGTGCGGCTGCGGTTCGGCACCGCAAAGTAGATCCACCACGCGGCGAACACGATCAGCAGACTGCCGATCGAGACGGGAATCAATTGGCCCAACTCGTCGTGCTCGTCGACGGCCGACTTCACGGCGACGGTGGCCGCCGCGATCGACTCGCCCAGCACGATGATCGTGAACAGTCCGTACCGTTCCGCGATGTGGTGGGGGTGCCACGCCGTCGAGTGCTTCCGCTCCGCCACTGCCGGCACGGACAGCTCCGCGACCGCCATCACCAGGAACGTCCACGGGCGGGCGTCCTCCGGGAGGAGCAGCAAGAACAGCCACCCCACCTGGCACAGCGCGATGCCGATCGCGTACCGCATGGCCGTGCTGCGTTCGTCCCCGGTGCATCCGCGCGCTGCCCTCAGCCACTGGGTCACCATCGCGAGGCGCATGATCAGATAGCCGAGCCAGACCACGAAGAAGTGATGCGCGAACGCTTCCGACACCCCGGCAGCCAGCACCAGGACACCTGCCATCTGCACCAGCGTGACCACTCTGAACAGCGCGTCGTCGTTGTCGTAGGCCGACGCGAACCAGCTGAAGTTGACCCACGCCCAGAAGATCGCGAAGAAGACCATCGCGTAGTTCAGCACCCCCTCCCCGGCGTGGCCCTCGGCCACGGAGAGCACCAGCGAGCCGCCCGCTTGCGCGACGGCCACCACGAAGCACAGGTCGAAGAAGAGTTCCAGGGGAGACGCCACACGGTGCGCTTCGTCCTGTCCACGGGCGACCAAGGGGCGCAGTGGCCCCCCGGGCCCGGCCGCCGACGGGGAGCTGGAGGAGGTCATGCCAGCAGCTCAACAGACGGGGGCGGCGACCCGGGGCCGCGGACGCCCTGTGTCGGCCCAGATACCGCCTAACGCGCACTGCGGAGGGTCCGTCCGCGAGGGCCTGTGGGGTCCTGCCCTCGGCCCGCGGGCGGGCACCACCCTCCCGCGGGCGGGGGTCGGGCCGGTCCGTGCGGCACGGGTCGGAGCCGCACCCTGCGTACGCTGGAGGCATGAGCACCCGTCCCGCGTCCGAGCCCCGAGACCCTCGACCTGCACTGATCTTCGACGACCCGCTGTCGCAGCCGGCGCCGGACGACTCGGACCGGGGCTGGGGTGGCGCCCCGGCGTCCAGCGGCGACGCCGCCTCCGACCTGGCGCGGTTCCTCGACGAGAAGCCGCCCCACCACCTCTGAATCCAGCGCCACACCCGGGGTGCCGGGCGTCCGTCACCGTGTCCGGAGCTGCCTGGGTCGGGGGAACGCCTCCCCGGTGACGCCAGGAGACGGTGCACGGCGTCCAGGACCCGGCGTCGGCTGAGCGCACGCGAGCCCCGCGCGCACCGGCCGACGAGGACGTCCACCAGGTCGCGCGGGGCTCGTCCCCGCTGAGCCGTTACTGCCGGCCGGTCCCCGGACCCGTAGCCGGACCGGTGCCTGTTCCCGGACCCGTGCCCGCTCCCGTTCCCGGGCCGCGCTGTGCCACCAGAGCGTCGCGGATCTCCTTGAGCACCTCCAGCTCGGACACCTCGATGACTTCCTGTGCGCCTTCCTTGGCGGCCTTGCGGTCCGCCTGACGCGCCAGGTACTTCGACATCGGCAGCACCATCAGGAAGTACACGACCGCCGCGGTGATCACGAAGGTGAGCGTCGCGCTGAGAACCGACCCCCACATGATCGGGATGCCGCTCGTGGCCGTTCCGGTCTTGGCGTCGTAGCTGCAGGGCCCCTTCAAGCAGGAGCTGTACGCGTCCAGGTTCTTGGTGCCGAACGCGCCGACGAGCGGGTTGATCACACCCTTCACCACGGAGTTCACGACGTTCGTGAACGCGGCGCCGATGACCACGGCCACCGCCAGGTCGATCACGTTCCCCCGCATGAGGAACGCCTTGAAGCCTTCCCAGATATTCGGCTTCTTCTTCTCGCTCACCAGGAGGCCCCTCTTCGCACGTACAGCTTGCGGAACAAACAACTCCGCAACCTACGTCAAGGCTCCGCCACCCTGTCCAATCCGGTGACGCGATGGAGTGACGTGAGAGTGAACGGATGGTGGCGATCGCTCCGAGGGCACTACGGGGCCACCGGTCGGTGTTCATCGCAGGACCACCGCCAGCCGGGACCCGCTGGTGCCCGCGAGTCGGGCCGCGGCGCTGCGGGTCGTCGCGAGGACCACCAAGACCCCGCCCTCCGCCGCGCCGTCTGCGGTCGGGGGCAGTTCGACCACGCGCACCCCGGCCGCCACGACCCTGCCGGACCGGCCCGAGGGGGTGCCGTCCGTCGCGATGACGTCGATGCGGTCGCCACGTTTCAGGAGCCGTGCGACCGCCGGATCGGCGATGCGTACCGGTGCGCGTACCCAGTCCGCCACGGCGGGCCGCTCCTGGGCCGGCTGGTGTTCCCGCGGGGCGGCAGGGTGGGCCTTCCCGTCCGCTCCGGCCGGGGGCAGACGCGGTTCGAGGGACAGCAGTGCGACCGCCGTGGCCACCAGGCACACCGCTGCGGCCCGCCGCCCGTGACGGGTGATCCTGCGCAACGGGGGGAGTCCGCCGCGAATCCGTACCGGAGGAAAGGGGGGCACCGCACTCGTCGGCGGGACCTCGCTGCCGACCGGCGGGGCCGTGGGCTCCTCCACGGTGCGGCGGCCTTCTGAGGGCGGCCACAGGTACCGGGAGGGTTGGGCCGCGGGGGGCCGGGAGACAGGGGGCGAGTGGGGATGCGGCACGGTTCACCACCGGGGAGGGAAGGACACGTTGCCGTCCACCTTGAGGGACGGGACGAATCCTTGCTGGCGCGTGTGGGCGACCCCGCTGTTGTGGATAACTGCCTCACCCGAACGGGCAGTTCCGCGAGGCGGAGGCCGCGGATCCTCCGAGCGCAGCGGACCCTGCTTCCGTACCCCCATGTGACTTCCGCCCCCGGAGCCACCAGAGTCCCGGAGCCCCCCGGATGTCCCGGTGTCCCCCCGGATGTCTCTGAGCCCCCAGGATGTTCCTGAGCCACCTGCGGCCCGTCGCCGCATCACCGGGTCAGGTGGTGCGGCGACGGGGCCGGTCCTACGGCAGTTCCACGCCCGGGTCCGTTCCGGCCAGGGCGCCCGTGCACAGGCAGTCCCGCTCAGCGTCCGCGGGGAGCCCGGCCACCGTGTCGAACAGGACCGTCCGGAGCCGGTCGACGTTCGTGGCGAAGACCTTGAGGACCTCCTCGTGCGAGACGCCGTCCCCGGTCTCCGCACCGGCGTCCAGGTCGGTCACCAGGGTCATCGAGGTGTAACAGAGCGCGAGCTCACGGGCGAGCACGGCCTCGGGGTGCCCGGTCATCCCGACCACGGACCAGCCCTGAGCGGCGTGCCACAGGGATTCCGCCCTGGTGGAGAACCGGGGGCCTTCGATCACCACCAGCGTGCCGCCGTCCACCGGTTCCCAGTCGAGGCTGCGGGCGGCCTTCACCGCGATGCGACGGCCCGTGGAGCAGTAGGGGTCGGCGAACGACACGTGGACGACGTTCGGAACGGTTCCGTCGGGGCGCGGAACGCCGTCGAAGTAGGTCTGCGCACGGGACTTCGTCCGGTCGACCAACTGGTCGGGGACGAGCAGGGTCCCCGGGCCGTACTCGGTCCGCAGCCCTCCCACCGCACACGGGCCGAGCACCTGCCGCACCCCCACGGACCGGAGGGCCCAGAGGTTGGCCCGGTAGTTGATGCGGTGCGGCGGCAGGTGGTGGCCGCGGCCGTGCCGGGGGAGGAAGGCGACCCGGCGGCCGGCGACCTCGCCGATGAAGAGTGCGTCGCTCGGAGCCCCGTAGGGGGTGTCGACGTGCACTTCGGTCACGTTGTCGAGGAAGGAGTAGAAGCCGGACCCGCCGATCACGCCGATCTCTGCTCGGTGTGCCGGTGAGGTGTCGGGCGCTGCGGTGTCCACCAGGAGGGGCGCGGTCGAGGTGTCGGCCGCCGTCGGCGCCGGGGCCTCCGGCGTGTTCCCACGGGCCGCTCGTGTCACGTTCGCCTTGTCTGCCATGGTCCGCACAGTAGCTGTGGGGGACAGCACGAAGGGACCCCGCGTCCTCGGACGGTCGGGGTCCCTCAGTGTGTGCGGCCCGCTACGGGGCCGGCGGGGCTTTCAGACGTGAGCCGGTGAGGTGCTCAAGCCGCGGACGAGCTGCTCGTGCTCGACGAGCTGCCCGACGAAGTGGACGTCGAGGTGCTTGACGAAGTGCTCGACGAGGACGTCGACGACTCGCTGGAACCGGAGGAACCGGAACCGGACGACTTCGACGCGGCGGCGGGTGAGCTGCTCGACGACGAACCGCGGCTGTCGTTGCGGTAGAAGCCGGATCCCTTGAAGACGATGCCGACGGCGGAGAACACCTTCTTGAGGCGGCCACTGCAGTTGGGGCACTCGGTCAGGGCGTCGTCGGTGAACTTCTGCACCGCTTCAAGGCCCTCGCCGCACTCGGTGCACTGGTACTGGTACGTCGGCACTTGCATCCTCCTGGCACTCTCACTCAATGAGTGCTAACGACGGTCCATAGTGACGTATTCCGTTGAATCAGTCCACCGGCACCGGTGTGCGGTGACCCACGCCACGTGCCACGGTCCGTTCGACGGCCGGTGCCGCGAGCCGGGAACGGAGGCTCACCAGGACCACCAGGGCGAGAGCGGTGCCCCCCATCGGCACTAGGAATCCGGCTCCGTCCCAGGCCCGGTCCTCCAGCTGGCCGGCGGTCGTGACCGCGGCGGCCTGACCGAGCGCGACGGCCGCGGTCAGCAGCGTGAACGCTTCGGTGCGGGCGGTCGGCGGGACGAGGCGTTCGACGAGCGTGTACCCGGTGACCAGTCCCGGGGCGATGCTCATGCCGATGAGGAGTCCGAGGCCCGCGAGCAGCACGGGCGACTGGGCGGCCCACAGCCCCGAGGTGGTGACGACCAGCGCGAGGTACCCCAGGACCAGTCGGTTGTGGGGCGCAGACTTCCAGGCGAGTGCCCCGCAGACCAGCCCGGCGAGCATGTTGCCCGCGGCGAACACGCCGTACAGCACACCGTTGAGGCCGGGCTCGCCGATCGACTGCGTGTAGGCGGCGAGGGAGACCTGGAGGCCGCCGAAGACGGTGCCGATGCCCAGGAAGGCGACGACCAGTACGCGTACGCCGGGCACCCGCAGGGCGGACGGGTGCTCCACGCGCGCGGGTGCACCGTTCACGCCCCGGACGCCCGTACCCGCAGCCGTACCTGTCTCCGCGCCCGTGTCTGCCAGCGCGTCGGCACCTGCCTCCGCGCCGCCGCGTCGCCGCGCGGGTACGGGTTCCGTGGCCTTCTGCGCGGCGAAGAGCAGACCGCCGACCAGGGTGAGGCCCGCCTCGGTGAGCAGTCCCGCGGCCGGGTGCACCGAGGTGCACAGCGCGGTCGCGAACAGTGGCCCCAGGACGAAGGTCAGCTCGTCCGTGACCGACTCGAAGGCCGCCGCGGTCGTCACGAGCGGTGACCCGTTCAGGGTCACCCCCCAGCGGGCGCGCACCATGGGGCCCACCTGCGGTACCGAGGCACCGGTCGGCACGGCTGCCACGAACAGCGTCCACAGCGGGGCGTCGGCCAGGGCGAGGGCCGTCAGGCCGACGACGGAGGCCGTGTGCAGCAGCACCCCGGGGATCAGGACCGTGCGCTGTCCGAAGCGGTCGGCGTACTTGCCGGCCAGCGGCCCGAACACCGCCATGGAGACGCCGGTGACTGCGGACACCGCGCCCGCGATGCCGTAGGAGTCCGTCGTGTGCTGGACCAGCAGGACGATCGAGATGATCAGCATGGCGAACGGGAGACGAGCGGCGAACCCGGGAAGCAGGAACGTCCAGGCGCCCGGTGTGCGCAGAAGCTGCCCGTAGCCGGGGCGGGCGGGCTTCGAGGTGACCGTGGGTGCCACGGCCCGTGCCTTTCTGCCGCCTGGTGACAGTGCCGCCGCGCGGGGCTGTCGAGAGCTGTCCTCTTGCGCGGAACTGCGGTAGATACCGGGCCGCCCACAGCGAAGGGGCATCGCGACGGCCGGCCGCCATACGGTCGCGCCAGCTCTGCATCAGGCAGAGTTGGTTCGATCAGAAGTGTCCGAGCATCGTACAGCGGGAAGCGGAGGCGGGCAGGCGAACGCGGATGAGGTACGTATCACTAGCGCTCGCCGGCCCGGTGGAGGCGCGCCGGCGCGTTCCTGTCGGGTTGAGCGCACGGTCGCGCGCCGGTACGCCTCCACCGGGCCGCTGGCACGCCGGTACGCCCAGTGCGCAGTAGATGGGGGCACCCCACCGCGCGCCCCAAGTCGCTGACGCCCCGAGTCGAGGGCCCCAAGCCGCGGCTCCCCGAGCCGAGGGTGCCCCGAGCCGAGGGCGCCCCCCATGCCGCGAGCGCCCCCGAGCCGAGGGCGCCGCGTCAGCGTCCCGTACCCAGCCAGCTGGCCAACTTGCCGCCCCGGCCCACCGCCCGCAGCCGAGCCTCCGCCGAGTCCCGGACCGGATCGGTCGCGACGACCAGGAGGTCGTCGCCGCGCCGCAGCACCGTCGACGGCAGCGGCACGAACGACTTGCCGTCCCGGACGACGAGGGTCACGGCGGACCCCGCGGGCAGGCGCAGCTCGTCCACCTCGACCCCGTGCATGCGCGAACCCTTGAGGATCTTCAGGGACAGCAGATGGCCTCGGAGCTGTTCCAGGGGCGCGGATTCGATGCCGAGGTCGGCGGCTTCGGAGTCCTCGCCCAGCCGGAGTTTTCGCGCCAGCCAGGGCAGGGTGGGCCCTTGGATGAGGGTGTAGACGACGACCAGCACGAACACGATGTTGAAGATCCGGCGGCTGTCCTCCACTCCGTTCACCATCGGGATGGTGGCCAGGATGATGGGGACGGCGCCGCGCAGGCCGGCCCAGGACATCAGGGCCTTCTCCTGCCAGGGCATGCGGAACGGCAGCAGGCTGAGGACCACCTCCAGTGGGCGGGCCACGGCCGTCAGGACGAGTCCGATGACGATGGCGGGCAGGATGTCGTCGGCGAGGTCGTGCGGGGTGACCAGCAGGCCGAGCAGGACGAACATGCCGATCTGCGCGATCCAGCCGAGCCCCTCGGCGAAGCCCCGGGTCGCGGGTGCGTGCGGCAGCTTGGCATTGCCGAGGACCATGGCCGCGAGGTAGACGGCGAGGAAGCCGCTGCCGTGGGCGAGGGCGCCCGCCGCGTAGGCGGTGACGGCGATGGCCATGACGGCGATGGGGTAGAGGCCGGACGCGGGCAGCGCCACGTGCCGCAGGGCGTAGCCGCCGAGGACGCCGACGGCGATGCCGATGGCCGCGCCGATGGCGAGTTCCAGGGTGATCTTGCCGAGGAGGACGTACCAGCTCTCGATGGGGCCGGCGGTCGAGAAGGCGACGACGAGGATCACCACGGGGGCGTCGTTGAAGCCGGACTCTGCTTCGAGGACACCGTTCACGCGGGAGGGCAGGGGCACCTTGCGGAGCACGGAGAACACGGCCGCCGCGTCGGTGGAGGACACCACCGCGCCGATGATCAGTGCCTGCCGCCACTCCAGTCCGACCAGGTAGTGCGCTGCCGTGGCGGTGATGCCGACGCTCACGGCCACACCGACCGTGGAGAGCACCGCCGCGGCGGGCAAGGCGGGTTTGATCTCCTTCCACTTCGTGCCCAGGCCGCCTTCGGCGAGGATCACGACCAGGGCCGCGTACCCGATGACCTGGGTCAACTCGGCGTTGTTGAAGCTGACGTTGCCGATGCCGTCCTGGCCGATGGCGACGCCGATGCCCAGGTAGACGAGCAGGCTCGGCAGCCCGCTGCGTGAGGAGATCCGGACCGCAGCCACCGCGATCAGCAGGACCAGTGAGCAGACGAGCAGAAGCTGGTTGAGGTGGTGAACGGTCAGTGGCCGAATCCTTTCTGCGCACAGTCTCGGTACTTCGTTACCTTACCTAATCGTTAACGCTTCCTTGACGCCCTCGTATGTTCGTATGGTCGGGGTTCCTGACTCCGCGTCCGGTGTGGTCACGCCCTGCGCCTATGGTTGCTCCAGTGTTTCCGTGTACGGCTGCCGAGACCGCGCCGCCCGATTGACCCCCTGCCGCTCGCGAAGGACAGCAAGGACAGCGATGCCCGCCAACACCACCGCCTCCTCCGGCCAGCAGGCCGACAGGTCCGTCAGGAAGAAGGGCCGGAAAGGCCGTTTGTTCGTCATCGTGCTGGTGCTGGCCATCGTGGCCGGGGTGGGCTACGGGGCCTACTGGAGCGTCAGTACGGTGCGTGCTTCCTTCCCGCAGACCAAGGGCTCCATCAAGCTCGCCGGACTCGCCGGGCCCGTCGACGTCAAGCGTGACGGCAACGGCATCCCCCAGGTCTACGCGTCCTCCGACGAGGACCTGTTCATGGCCCAGGGTTACGTACAGGCGCAGGACCGCTTCTGGGAGATGGACGTCAGGCGTCACACGACGTCCGGTCGGCTCTCCGAGATGTTCGGCAAGAGCCAGATCGAGACGGACGAGTTCCTGCGCACCCTCGGATGGCACCGGGTCGCGCAGGAGGAGTACGACTCCAAGCTCTCGCCCGAGACCAAGAAGTACCTCCAGGCGTACGCGAAGGGCGTCAACGCCTACCTCGCCGGCAAGGACGGCAAGGACATCTCGGTGGAGTACGCCGCGCTCGGCTTCACCAACGACTACGCGCCGCAGCCCTGGACGCCCGTCGACTCGGTGGCCTGGCTGAAGGCCATGGCCTGGGACCTGCGCGGCAACATGCAGGACGAGATCGACCGTTCCCTGATGACCAGCCGGCTCGGCCCGTCGCAGATCAAGGACCTGTACCCCGGCTACCCGTACGACCGGAACAAGCCGATCGTGCAGGAGGGCGCGTACGACGCCGCGAGCAAGACGTACGAGCCGAAGGGCACCGGCCAGCAGGGCCAGACCGGCCAGCAGGGCGTAGGGACCGGGTCGGGGACCGGATCGAGTGCGGCCGGCGGTGCTCAGGCCGCCACCGACGGCCTCCAGAGCCAACTCGCGGGCCTGTCCGAGGTCCTCGACGGCATCCCCGCGGTGTTCGGCCCCAACGGCAACGGCATCGGCTCCAACTCGTGGGTCATCGCCGGCAAGCACACCATCACGGGCAAGCCGCTGCTCGCGAACGACCCGCACCTGTCGCCGCAGCTGCCCTCGGTCTGGTACCAGATGGGCCTGCACTGCCGGGACGTCTCCGAGAACTGCTCGTACGACGTGTCCGGGTTCACCTTCGCGGGCATGCCGGGCGTGGTCATCGGCCACAACCAGGACATCTCCTGGGGCCTGACCAACCTGGGCGCCGACGTCACCGACCTGTACCTGGAGAAGTTCACCGGGGACGGCTACCAGTACGACGGCAAGGTGGTGCCCTTCAAGACGCGCAAGGAGACCATCCGGGTCGCCGGGGGCGAGTCGAAGCCGATCACCATCCGGGAGACCGAGAACGGCCCCCTGCTCTCCGACCGCAGCGACGAGCTCGGCACGGTCGGCAAGAAGGCCGCCGTCGACAGCTCGGCGCCCGACCGCGGTGACGGCTACGGCGTCTCGCTGCGCTGGACCGCCCTCACCCCCGGCAAGTCCATGGACGCGCTCTTCGCCATCAACCGGGCGAAGAACTGGAACGAGTTCCGCAAGGGCGCCGCCGACTTCGAGGTGCCCTCGCAGAACCTCGTCTACGCGGACACCGAGAACAACATCGGGTACCAGGCCCCCGGCCGGATCCCGCTGCGCGCCGAGGGCCACGACGGGTCGCTGCCCGCGCCCGGCTGGGACCCCGACTACCGCTGGACCGGATACATCGACCAGGACGCGCTGCCGTACGAGTACAACCCGGAGCGGGGGTACATCGTCACCGCGAACCAGGCGGTCGTCGACCCCGACAAGTACCCGCACGCGCTCACCTCCGACTGGGGCTACGGCGCGCGCAGCCAGCGCATCACCGACCTCATCGAGTCGAAGACCAAGGCCGGTGGAAAGATCTCCACCGAGGACATGCGGCAGATGCAGACCGACAACAGCAGCGAGATCGCCAAACTGCTGACGCCGATGCTGCTCAAGATCGACGTGTCCGACAAGCACGTGCGCGAGGCGCAGAAGCTGCTGGAGGGCTGGAACTACACCCAGTCGCCCGACTCCGCGGCGGCGGCCTACTTCAACGCCGTGTGGCGCAACGTCCTCAAGCTCACCTTCGGCCACAAGCTGCCCAAGGAACTGCGGGTCAAGGGCGAGTGCCTGTACGTGGAGCCCGCCGAGAACACCGGTCCCGCCGACGAGGACGTCCGGGTGCAGGAGTGCGGCGAGCGGGACGCGGACTCGGCGCAGCCGGACGGCGGCGACCGCTGGTTCGAGATCGTCCGGGGGATCGTCAAGGACGAGGACAACGGTTGGTGGAAGACGCCGTCCGACAAGGAGATCGACACCCGGGACGAGCTGTTCGCGCAGGCCCTGGAGGACGCGCGCTGGGAGCTGACCGCCGAGCTCGGCAAGGACATCGACAGCTGGAGCTGGGGCCGGTTGCACCAGCTCACGCTGGAGAACCAGACGCTGGGCACCGAGGGTCCCGACTTCCTGAAGTTCGCCCTCAACCGGGGTCCCTGGAACCTCGGCGGCGGCGAGGCCGCGGTCAACGCCACCGGTTGGAACGCGGCGGGCGGCTACGACGTCATCTGGGTGCCGTCGATGCGGATGGTGGTCAACCTCGACGACCTCGACAAGTCCAAGTGGATCAACCTGACCGGTGCCTCGGGCCACGCCTACAACGCCCACTACACCGATCAGACGGACAAGTGGGCCAGGGGCGAGCTGCTCGACTGGGCGTTCTCCGAGAAGGCCGTGGAGGAGACCACCGCGGACACGCTGTCGCTGCGGCCCTGACGCGGCCGGCGGCCGGGTGACCGTCCGAGCACAGGGAAGTGGCCCTGCACCGTCGGGTGCAGGGCCACTTCGCGTCCGCCGGGGAAGGGGGACCGGCGGCACGGGCATCAGCGGGCGAGTGAGCCGTCGGTGCAGTTCTGGACGATGCTGCTCGGGTCGGCGACGGTGGGCAACCCGCAGGTCCTGAGCACTTCCAGCCCCGTCTGCGCGGCTCCCGCGACGCCCTCCGAGGTGACGGGGCCGGCACTGACCGGGCTCTCGGCCGCCACGGCCGTGTGCGCGCCGGGCAGCAGGGCCCCGACGGCGAGGACGGCGGCGGTGGACAGGGTACGGAACGTCTTCGTCATGCCCAGCCAACAGTCCGCGACCGGTCGGGGGCACGCGCTCTCATCCGTCCGGGCGTGGCGGGTCGACCGGCGCGTCCCGCACCCGGTCCGTGCGCACGGGTCCGGAACCGCAGGCCCCGCCGCCGCACGACCTCCGCACGGCCGTCGCGCAGCCTTCCGCGGTGTCAACCGTGCTCCCGGAAACTCACCCTCACAGGTGGCCGTGGGCTCATGCGCGCCCCGGCGTTCCTCCGCCGGTCGGGAAGCGGCGGACCCCCGAGGGGGTGACCACCGCGTGTACCGGCCGGTCGTGCGCTTCGACTGGCACCCGTGCGACGACCTCGGTGTCGTACAGCAGCACCACCAGCCATGGATCGGCGCCGGCGCGCTCCAGCCGGGCGAGGACCCGGTCGTACGAGCCGCCGCCGCGGCCGAGGCGCATGCCGCGGTCGTCGACCGCGAGGCCGGGCAGCAGCACCGCGTCGGCCTCCAGGACCGCCTCCGGCCCGAGACGGGGGCCACCGGGTTCCCGCAGGGTCATGCGGGCCGTGCGGGGGACCGCGACGAGCGACCCCGGTCCCTCGTAGCACCCCCAGTCGAGGTCGTTGTCGTCCAGGAGCACCGGCAGCAGGACGCGCACCCCCCGCGCGCGGAGGTCGTCGAGGAGGGGAAGGGTGCCCGGTTCGTCACCGACGGAGACGTACGCGGCCACCGTGCGTGCCCGGGACAGCTCCATGAGGTCCCGTGCGCGCGCGGCCAGAACCAGCGACGTCCCCTCGACGTCATCCTGAGGCAACCCGCTCCTCATACTGAGGATCCGTCGTCGCAAACTGCGCTTGTCAGGCTCGGCCCCGCCGTCGGTCACGCTCATGATCGTCGTGCACGCCTTTCCATGTCCTGTCATATGCGGATCACTTATGTAGAGCTACAGAATCCCTACAATGCCACCGGTTAGGGTGACGTCCATGACTGAGTCGAACTCCAGGATCACCAAGGCCGTCATCCCCGCCGCCGGCCTCGGCACCCGCTTCCTGCCCGCCACCAAGGCCACTCCCAAGGAGATGCTGCCGGTCGTGGACAAACCGGCTATCCAGTACGTGGTCGAGGAAGCGGTGTCCGCGGGGCTGGACGACGTCCTGATGATCACCGGACGCAACAAGCGTCCCCTGGAGGACCACTTCGACCGCAACTACGAGCTGGAGGAAGCCCTCACCAAGAAGGGCGACCGGGCCCGGCTCGCGAAGGTCCAGGAGTCGAGCGACCTGGCCACCATGCACTACGTCCGCCAGGGCGACCCCCGGGGCCTCGGGCACGCCGTCCTGTGCGCGGCCCCCCACGTCGGTGACGAGCCCTTCGCGGTGCTGCTCGGCGACGACCTCATCGACCCCCGTGACCCGCTGCTCGCGCGCATGGTCGACATCCAGGAACGGCACGGCGGCAGCGTCGTCGCGCTCATGGAGGTCGCCCCCGAGCAGGTGCACCTCTACGGCTGTGCGGCCGTCGAGGCCACCGCCGAGCCGGACGTCGTCAAGGTGACCGGCCTGGTCGAGAAGCCCGACCCCGCGGAGGCGCCCAGCAACTTCGCCGTCATCGGCCGCTACGTACTGGACCCGCACGTCTTCGAGATACTCCGCTCCACCGAGCCCGGCCGCGGCGGCGAGATCCAGCTCACCGACGCCCTCCAGCAGCTCGCGCTGGACGAGAAGGTCGGCGGCCCGGTGCACGGCGTCGTCTTCACCGGCCGCCGCTATGACACCGGCGACCGCGGCGACTACCTGCGTGCCATTGTCAGACTCGCGTGCGAACGTGAGGACCTGGGCCCGGAGTTCCGGACCTGGCTGCGCGGTTACGTCACCGAGGAGATGTAGCGACTTGAGCGGAACGAGCACCGGCACCACCGACCAGGACCGGGTCTGGACGGTGGCGGAACACCTGGAGGACGTCCTCCAGACCGTCCGCCCCCTGGAACCCATCGAACTCCAGCTGCTCGACGCCCAGGGCTGCGTCCTCGTCGACGACGTCGTGGTGCCGGTGTCGCTCCCGCCCTTCGACAACAGCTCCATGGACGGGTACGCCGTCCGCACCGCCGACGTCGCGGGCGCCAGCGAGGAGTACCCGGCGGTCCTCACCGTCGTCGGGGACGTCGCCGCCGGACAGGGCGGACGACTCGCGGTGGGTCCCGGACAGGCCGCCCGCATCATGACCGGCGCCCCGCTGCCCCCCGGCGCCGAGGCCGTGGTCCCCGTGGAGTGGACCGACGGCGGGCTCGGCGGCGGCCCCGTCACCGGCATGCGGGCCCGCAGTGCCGCTCCCGAAGGGGCGACCGGCCAGGTGCGCGTGCACCGGACGGCACCCGCCGGGGCGCACATCCGCGCGCAGGGCAGCGACGTGCGCGCCGGTGATCTGGCGCTGACCGCCGGCACGGTGCTCGACGCCCCCCAGATCGCCCTGCTCGCCGCGATCGGACGGGGCACCGTACGGGTGCGCCCGCGGCCCCGCGTGGTGGTCCTCTCCACCGGCAGCGAACTCGTACCCCCCGGCGAACCGCTGGGCGAGGGGCAGATCTTCGACTCCAACAGCTACGCCCTGACCGCAGCGGCCCGCGCGGCGGGAGCCCTCGCCTACCGGGTCGGCGCCGTCGCCGACGACGCCGAGACGCTGCGCGCCACCATCGAGGACCAACTGATCCGCGCGGACCTCGTCGTCACCTCGGGCGGGGTCAGCGTGGGCGCCTACGACGTCGTCAAGGAAGCCCTGTCCTCGGTGCGCGACGAGGACGTCGCCGGCGGCGGGGTCGACTTCCGCGTGCTGGCCATGCAGCCCGGCAAACCGCAGGGGTTCGGTTCCATCGGCCCCGACCACACCCCCCTGCTCGCGCTGCCCGGCAACCCCGTGTCCTCGTACGTGTCCTTCGAACTGTTCGTCCGGCCCGCCATCCGCACCCTGATGGGCCTGTCCGACGTGCACCGGCCCACCGCCCGCGCGGTGCTGCGCGCCGACAAGACACTGACCTCGCCCGCCGGCCGCACCCAGTACCTGCGCGGACGCCATGACGTCGACACGGGCGAGGTGACCCCCGTCGGCGGGGCCGGATCGCACCTGGTTGCCGCCCTGGCGCACGCCGACGCGCTGATCGTGGTCCCGCGCGAGGTGACCTCGGTGGAGCCGGGCGAAGAGGTCGACGTCGTGCTGCTCGCCCGGGCCGCCGCGCCCGGTTGCGCATAACGGCCCCGCCCCGGGTGGGTCCTGGCCCGGAACACGCGCCCCGCGCGCGGTACGGTAGCCCGCACACAGGCTCCGCGCGCCGCACCGTGAGCGGGCCCGGACCGGGAGCGTCACAGCACATGACCGCGCATTCCCGGGGGGACACCCCCGGTACCTCCGCACAGGGCCGCCTCACGCACATCGACGAGGCCGGCGCGGCCCGCATGGTCGACGTCTCCGCCAAGGAGGTCACCACGCGCACCGCGCGCGCCAGCGGCCGGGTCCTGGTGAACGACCGGGTCGTCGCCCTGCTGCGTGGGGAGGGCGTGCCCAAGGGCGACGCACTCGCCACCGCCCGCATCGCCGGCATCATGGGCGCCAAACGGACGCCGGAGCTGATCCCCCTGTGCCATCCGCTGGCGCTGTCCGGGGTGAAGGTGGACCTGTCCGTCGCCGACGACGCCGTGGAGATCACCGCCACCGTGCGGACCACCGACCGCACGGGCGTCGAGATGGAGGCGCTCACCGCGGTCACGGTCGCCGCCCTCACGGTCGTGGACATGGTGAAGGCGGTCGACAAGGGCGCCGTCATCACGGAGGTCCGCGTCGAGGACAAGACCGGCGGAGCGTCGGGTGACTGGAGCCGGGCGTGAACACGGGCGCACACAGGGATGACGGCAGCGCGGGCCGTACGCGCGCGCCCTACAGGGCGCTGGTGGTGACGGCGTCCGGACGCGCAGCGGCGGGGGTGTACGCCGACCGTGGCGGTCCGCTGATCGTGGCGGCGCTCAGAGCGGCCGGCTTCACCGTCGACGACGCGCGCGTGGTCCCGGACGGCGACCCGGTCGAAGCCGCGCTCAGGGAGGGCGTGGCCGCCCGCTACGACGTGATCCTCACCACCGGCGGTACGGGCATCTCACCCACCGACCGCACCCCCGAGGCGACCGCCCGGGTCATCGACCACCCGGTGCCGGGCATCCCGGAGGCCATCCGCGCGTTCGGCCGCCGCACGGTGCCCACCGCCGCACTGTCCCGGGGCATCGCGGGCGTTGCGGACCGCACCCTCATCGTCAACCTGCCGGGTTCCACGGGCGGAGTGCGCGACGGACTCGCCGTACTGGAGCCCCTGTTGACGCATGCCGTCGACCAGTTGCGCGGCGGCGACCACCCCCTGCCGTCCACCGAGGACGGCGCGCCCGCCCGCGACGCCTCGGGTCACTCCGGTGCGACGGGCGAGGAGCCCGCGCCGGACGCCGGACCGATCGGGAGCCCACGCTGAACAGCTCCGCATGGCCCGTCCAGCTGGTGGACGGCGAGGTCGTCCTCCGACCGATAAAACTGCGTGACCAGCGCGCGTGGCGTGAGGTCAACCGGCGCAACCGGGACTGGCTGCGCCCCTGGGAGGCGACGATCCCGCCGCCCACCCCGAGCGGGCCGATCACCCACCGGCCCACGTACCGACAGATGGTGCGCCATCTGCGGGCCGAGGCCAACGCGGGACGGATGCTGCCCTTCGTCATCGAGTACCAGGGGCGGCTGGTGGGGCAGCTCACCGTCGCGGGCATCACCTGGGGCTCGATGTGCTCGGGCCACGTCGGCTACTGGGTTGACGAGGGCGTGGCGGGCCGGGGGGTCATGCCGACGGCGCTGGCGCTCGCCGTCGACCACGGCTTCCGCACGGTGGGACTGCACCGCATCGAGGTCTGCATCCGTCCGGAGAACGCCCCCAGCCGCCGGGTCGTGGAGAAACTCGGGTTCCGCGGTGAGGGACTCCGTCCGCGGTTCCTCCACATCGACGGTGCGTGGCGGGACCACCTGGTGTTCGCGCTCACCGCGGAGGAGGTGCCGGAAGGGTTGCTGTACCGCTGGCACCAACGCGGCCGTGCGCTGCGCGGGACGACCGGGGAGCACCCGTCGTCCACCCCGCACGAGCCGCCGAACCCCCCGAAGAATTGAATGCATGTTCGATATTGGTCGCGAAATTGTCATCCGAAGGCGCCAAGCGGGGCAATCGTGACCCCTGTTACCGAGCTGCTGATCGCATCAGTCGCAAAAAAAGTTCGGAATATGAGCTAGATCGTGCGACACACCGCCCCAATTGGCGGATGCCCCCGCGCAAAGACCTCTACGGTGTGAGACGTGAGCAGCAGCGGCCTCATCTACGCAGTCATCGTCGGGGCCTGGGCCGCCTACTTGGTGCCGATGTGGCTCCGTAGGCAAGACGAGCTGAACGAGGCCCGTCCGACGGAACGCTTCAGTACCGCCATCCGGCTCCTGTCCGGGCGGGCGGGCATGGAGCGCCGTTACGCCAAGGACCTGCGGGCGCGCTCGACCGAGGAGGACGAGCCGGTCGCCGGCCCCGGTCCGGCCCCGGACGGCGTCACCGACTCGGTGGACGTCCGGGCCTTCGCCATGCCTCCGGCACCCTCGCGCCAGGAGGTGGAGGCCGCGCTGGCCCGGCAGGAAGCAGCCCGCGAGGAAGCGGCCCGGCACGAGGCGGCCCGGCAGGAGGCCGTGCGCAAGGAGGCCGCCCGCAAGGAAGCCGAGGTCGCCCGCCAGGAGGCTGCCCGCCAGGAGGCGGAGCGCGATGACGCGGCGCGGCTGGAGGCGGCCCGCCAGGAAGCGGTGCGCCAGGAAGCCGTCCGCCAGGAGAAGGTGCGCCCCGCTCGGGCCGTGCGTCGCGGCGAGGTCCGTGCCGAGGTGCGCGGGAGCGACGGCGGCAGCGGCCGGGAGAACCGCGAGAACCGCGAGAACCGCGAGAATACGGAGCGCGGGAAGCGCAAGGCGCGCGAGGGAGCGCCCGCGCGCCCTCGCCCCACGGCCGAGGCCACCGCACGCGCCCGGCGCACGAAGGTGCTCGCGCGCCGCCGCCGCACCACGGTGATGCTCTTCCTCGCCTTCACCGCGGGGGCGGTCGTGGCCGCCGTCGGTGGCCTGGCCTTCCTCTGGGCGCCGGCGCTGCCCGCCGTGCTGCTCAGTGGGTACATCGCCTATCTGCGCCGACAGGAACGCCACCGGTTCGCGTACGTCATGGACCGTCGGAGTGCCGAGCTGGCCGCCCAGCGCTTGCGGGAGCGCCAGCCGCGCCGCCCCCAGGCCGAGGGCGCCACAGCCACCGGCCGGTCGGACCGTGCGGACCGTTCGGAGGGCGAACCGGTGGAGCCGGCGACCGACCCCGAGCTGTCGGCGCTGGCCGCCGACCGGCGGGCGTTGGTCGAGCAGACCGATCACGCCGAGTGGGTCGACCAGCAGCGCGAACCTCATCGGAGCCCGGGGCGGGGGGGCAGCTGGGACCCGGTCCCGGTGCCGCTGCCCACCTATGTGACCGCGCCGGTCGCCCCGCGCGCCACGGGTGGCGTGGACCTCGGCGCACCGGACGCGTGGAGCTCCGCCCGCTCCAGCGCCGCCGAACCGACGGCGCGCCGCACGGACCCGGGCGGGTCCCCGACCGCGGCGGGCGCCGTCGGCGCCGGTGACGACGGTGCTTCGGACGGTGCCGACTTCGAGGACGGCGACGAACGGTGCGACGCGCGCCGGGCCGCATCGGCGCGCCGCTCCCGTGAGCGGGGGCGCACACCGCTCTTCGACCAGTACGAGGAGAAGGAACGGCCCCGCGCGGCCAACGAGTGACCGCCGCCGGGGGCTCCCTTGTCCCCGTGCGCTCACGCGTGTTCGAGCTCCCGCCCCGTGCCCGGTGATCGGCCCGGGGCGGCCGGTTGATCAGCGCAGACCGGTCCGGGAGCGGATTTCCGAGCACCGTTGCGGGGGTGCTAGAGTTTCACCCGTTGCAAGGGCCTGTGGCGCAGTCCGGTAGCGCACCTCGTTCGCATCGAGGGGGTCAGGGGTTCGAATCCCCTCAGGTCCACAGCAAACGTCACGGGATCCCGTCCGATCGTTCAGATCGGGCGGGATCTTGTCGTTTCCGGGACTCGGTCGATGGCTGTTCCGAGCCTAGGGGCGTCGGGCGGTGACGAGGTAGTAGTCGAGGAGCCGTCGTTCGTAGGCCCTCAGGAAGTTCCGGGGCCAGGCGTCCGGCGTGTAGTGGCGGGACAGCCATGCGTCCCAGCCCGCCCAGACCTGCGGACCTATCGGCTCGACCCGCACCTCTGAGAGCCCGCTGGCTGTGAGCGCGTCCGCAAGCGTGGTCACCGGGCGGGCGATGTCCAGGCCGTTCGCGAAGGTCTCCAACAGCTGCGCGAGGTCCTCGCCCCGGCTCGGCGCGTCGTCCCCGGCGAAGAAGCTGGTGATGGCGACCCGCCCACCTGGGCGCAGCACGCGCGCCGTCTCGGCCGCGAAGGCCCCCAGGTCCGGGAAGTGTTGCACGGCCTCCACACTGACGACTACATCGAACTCGGCGTCTTCGAAGGGCATGAGCTCCGCTGCGCCCTGGACGAACCGCAGCCGCTCCGGCGCCTCTTTCAGGAGGTCCGCGTGTACCTCCTGGGCCCGCTTCAGCTGGGCGGGGTGGATGTCCATGCCGGTGACCTCGGCGGGACGGCGCTCGGACAGGGCGAGGGCGCAGCCCATGCCGAGCCCGCTGCCCACTTCGAGGAGCCGTAGTTGCTGCAGTGGCCCTGCGGCGTCCAGGACTCGTCGATAGAGATCCTGCTGGCTGCGGATTCGATCCGCCTCGCTGAGCGGGGCGTCCAAGTCGATTCCACGCCAGTATCCGAAGTTGATGAACCCGCCGGCGAAGATCGGCTCCCCGCCCAAGTCTGCCGGCCCGTAGACCTCTTGCACCGCGGGCCGCATGACGGGGAAGGAATCCTGGGTATCGAATGCCACGTGGTGACACCTCCGGGAAGGATGCGAACACAACCGTACCGACGTGCCCAGTCTGGCACCGTTCGCGGGCCGTCAGTCCCGGTCGCCCAGGTCCAGGCGGTCGATCAGTCCGGCCTCGGTGAACGCGGCGACCAACTGGTCACGGCCCTCGGTGAAGTGCGCCCAGCTGTCGTAGTGGACGGGGACCACCCGGCGGGCGCCGAGGATGGTGGCGGCCTCGGTGGCCCGCGCGCTGTCCAGGACGATCGGTGCGCCGCCGAAGAGGGCGGGGAAGCGGGGGGCGCCGGCGAACAGGACGGCGGTGTCCACCGGGCCGAAGCGTTCGGCGATCTGCCTGACCGGTTCGAGTGCTGCGTTGTCGCCGCTGACGTAGATCGTGGGCAGGCCCTCCCCGGTGAGGACGAAACCGACGACCTGGCCGGTGATCGGTTCGATGTCCTCGCGGGCGCCGGGACCGTGGAGGGCGGGCACGCCCGTGACGGTGACGGTGCCGCCGTCGGGGCGGTCGAGTGCGACCGACTCCCAGTCGGCCAGTCCCTTGGCCCCCTTGCCCAGGCGCTCCCCGCCGCCGGGGGTGGTGAGGGTGAGCGGGACGTCGGCGAGGAGTGCGCGGCCGGAGGTGTCGAGGTTGTCGGGGTGCTCGTCGTGCGAGAGCAGGACCACGTCGACGGGGCCGAGGTCGGCCGGTGCGGCGGAGGAGGGTGCCGTCTTGGTGAGTCGGCCGCCCGGTATGGGGTAGTCGCCGGGGGCGTCGAAGGTCGGATCGGTCAGGAAGCGCAGGCCGCCGTAGGAGAAGAGGGCGGTCGGGCCGCCGAAGACGCGGACGGGGATCTGCTCGGGGGACGTGCCAGTACGGGCCATGGCGAAACCTCACGGATAGGTAGCGGCTGTTCCGTGATGGACAGTAGTGATGTCTCACGGAAGAGCGCAAGCTGTACCATGAGGTTCATGAGTGAGGCCCCGACCGTCGAGCCCGTGCTGCCGCCCGCTCCCGGGGCGGAGGACCATCTCGCCCTCGACTTCGTCAACAGCGCCGTCGCGCTGCCCGGCGGGCACTTCGTCGACTTCCTCGGCACTCCGCGGGGCACCAATCGGTGGCTCGCCGAACGCGGCCTCGCTCCGGCCGATGCCGGGGTGCAGGAGATGTGCGCGACGCAACTGCGCTCGCTGCGCGAGAACGTCAGGGCCCTGTTCTCCGCCCGGGTGATCGGGGTGCCCGCCCTGCCGGCGGCCCTGTCCGCCGTCAATGACGCGTTGAGTCGGGCTCCCACGGCCGCGCTGCTGCACTGGGACGAGAAGAGCGGCCCCTACCGCGCGGTGCCGTGCCCCACCAACGAGGTGCTCGACCGTGCGCTGGCGACCCTCGCGGCCAATGCGGCCGACCTCCTCACCGGGCCCGACGCCGAACGCCTCACCGCCTGCGGCTCCACCCCCTGCAACCGCTACCTGCTGTCCCACGGTCGCCGCCAATGGTGCTCCACCCGGTGCGGCGACCGCGCCCGTGCCGCCCGCGCCTACGCCCGACGGGCCCGGCCGAAGTCGGACTGAGGCGGGGGCCGCAGTCGGGGGCGGGGGCGGCCAGGGTGACGGTGGCAGTGGCGTACGCCACTGCGTGGGGGGTGGGGGTGTCCACTACTGTGCCTAGTGGGCCGTGACTGGCGCTTGGGTGGGGCACCACCGGGGAGCGGCCTGACGACAGCGTCGATGCCGTGCGCCTGGGCAAGTGGTCCACCACGCCTGGGAGGCGACTGTGTCCCCTGTGTCCCCTATGTCCCCGACCTCGACGGCGCGACTCATGGACGGCACCGGCCTCGCCCGACGCCTCGTCGACGAGACCGCCGCCAGAGCCGCCGAACTCACCCGCCGCACCGGAACCGCCCCGTGCCTGGCGACCGTACTGGTGGGCGACGACCCCGCCTCGGTCACGTACGTACGGATGAAGCAGAACCGCAGCGCCAAGGCCGGTGTGTTGTCCCGGCACGTCGGGCTGCCCGCCGACACCAGCACCGCGGAACTCGTCGACACGCTCACCGCGTTGTCCCACGACCCGAACGTGCACGGCATCCTGCTCCAGCACCCCGCCGGACGGCACATCGACGAGCGGGCGGCGTTCGAGGCCATCGCCCCGGAGAAGGACGTCGACGGGGTGACGATGCACTCCTTCGCCGCGATGGGCTTCGGGCTGCCCGGCTTCGTGTCGTGCACTCCGGGCGGCATCATGCGGCTGCTCGCCGCGTACGAGGTCGAACTGGCCGGCAAGCACGCGGTCGTGGTGGGGCGCAGTGCGATCCTGGGCAAGCCGGTGGGCATGTTGCTGCTCAGTCAGGACGCCACGGTGACGTACTGCCACTCCCGCACCGCGAACCTGTCCGCGCACGTCCGGGAGGCGGACGTCGTGGTGGCGGCCGTGGGGGTGCCCGAGTTGATCCGGGGTGCGGACATCAAGCCGGGCGCGGTGGTGATCGACGCCGGGTACAACCCGGGCAACGTCGGTGACGTGGAGTTCGAGGCCGCCCGCACCCGGGCCGCTCTGATCACGCCCGTTCCCGGCGGGGTCGGGCCGATGACCATCGCGGTGCTGCTGGCCCAGACGGTGGACGCCGCGGAACGCCAGAGCGCCGGGTGACCGTACCGGTCGCGGTGCGCCTCAGAAAGTGTTGGGTAACCGGGTGATCACTCGTTCTTGAGATCGTCGGCGAGGCGGCGGGCTGCTTCGGTCTCGATGGGGCCGCGTGGTTCGA
>NZ_JBHWIQ010000018.1:91363-201274 GCF_042732055.1 Streptomyces sp. NPDC059816 | reverse complement strand
GACACACATGACGGTGATCTTCACGCAAGCGTCAACCATGGAGATCACCACCAGCACATCACAGGATGCGACTGATCAGTTACCCAACACTTTCTGAGACGCTGTCTCCGACAGCCTCTGCGATGCCGCGGGCTGGCCTCTGGACGACCGCTACGGTGCGCTTCAGCAGAGGGACGCCGATACATGGACCCAGTTCGCCCAGTACCTCACCAGAAGGGACGGCTTTGATCGTCCCGGCCGCGTACGTGCTGCCGGACCTAGGCCGTGTATCGAAAACAGATCTTGGGATCGTCGATTGGCAGCTGAAAGGTCGCAGTTGCCTGGTCCTCCGGCTCCTGGCCGTCAGCGCCGGTGAACCCGGCGATCCACAGCCATCGCGACCACAACACCACCAGGGCGCGTGGGCACCCCGAGACCGCTGGCGGCCAATCGCCAACGCCGCGGTAGGCGCAGGGGCAGGCGGGTGAATGGCCTAGGCGGGGTGAGGAGGTTACTCGGGGCTGCCTTCGTCTGTAGTGGTCTCGTCGTCGATCAGCCCGTAGGGGGGCCGGTCCTCGTTGCGGCTGTACCGGACCACAACGTTCTCTTCCACGAGCACGGGCGGACTGTTGTCGACGATGATCACCTGGGCACCGGCCCCCTGTTCAGCCAGCCAGCTGGTCAGGTGGCGGTAGAAGTCGTCGATGGCGATCGCGTCTGCGATAACCGCGTCCCGGGTGCCGCCGTGCCCGAGGTTCTTCTGCGGGCTGTCGATCATGAGGAAGCCGGGGTGGGCTGCCGATGTTTCGACGGCCACCTCGAAGACGGCCAGCTGCCAGGCCAGGGTCAGGAGTGTTCGAGCGCCGGATGATGCCTCACGGTAGGAGTCACCGCGTACGTGAGGAACCAGATTCGTGTCGATCATCGGCTGGCTGAGTTTCGGATAGTGCCACTGCCGCAGGAGTTCGCTGTACCGGCCGCTGATTCGGCCGACGACCAGGTCCCGGTCCTGTGCGGCATCTCCCAGCCTGTCGCGTTCCTCCCGCAGACGTTCGATCTGTGCCTCCTGCCGCTCCACGAGCGCGGCGCGCTTCTCCAGGCCAGCCTGAAGCTTCGTCGCGTTCTCGACCTGTTGGAGATGACGGAGGACTTCCTCGCGCCGGCGCTGGAGGTTGTCGCGAGCGGCGAGGAACGGGGTGACGGTGGGCGAAGTGGCTTCGTCGACCGCGGCCGCGGCACGTTCTTCGTCGATGGCGGCGTCTTCTGCCTGGAGCTTCATTGTGGCGAGCGAGCTGTCCAGGCCCTCAACGTATGCAGTGATCTCCTTCAAACGGGCCTTGGTGGCCCTGACCTCGGCCGCGACATCCAGCCGCCCTTCATCCGACGAGTGCTCGGCAGTGGCGCTGCCTAGCGTCAGATGCCCGTCGCTGTGGGGCAGCTCGTGGCTGCACAGACTGCACGAGCCGTTCTCCACCGACGGGGGACCGGGCAGCCGATTCAAGCACGCTGGGCAGGTCGTGACGCTGAGGGGGTCGAACAGGCGTTGTGCTTCGGCCAGCATATTGAGCTTGACGAGGTCGTCTGCGTACTGTGCCCGCAGTGGCATCATCCGGGTGAGTTGCGTCTCGCAGTCACGTACCACGCCGGCGGCTCGCCGGGCGCGCTGGGCAGCTTGCTGGTGCTCGCGGCGCAGACGCCCGGCGAAGGTGGTGCCCGCTTGCGCTGCCTCATCAAGGGCCCGTAGCTGCTCGGTCAGCTCTCGCAGCTCGCCTTCGTACTGCTCAGCGATCAGCGCGCCGACCGTGGGAACGTCCTGCTCGTCGACGAACGCCCGTGCTGCGGCGAGTTCGGAGCGTGCATGGGTGAGTCGGGCGCCCAGTTCCTTGATGCGTTGCCCAAGCTCGACGGCGCGGTCGTCGTGAACGCCGAAGACGACGTCGACCACCTGCTTCAGCTTGTGCTTCTTCATGTAATCGTTCTCGAACAGGAAGTTCTTGGAGGCGATGCGCTCGTTGGGCAGGAACGCGAGGTTCATGAGGTCGCGGATGCTCAGTGGGTCGGTCCGGGACTCACGTTGGGAGGGGGCCTCCCGCAGCTGGACGCCTTCGAGCTTGCAGTGCCCCAGCAGCAGAGCGGAGAGGCTCTCGTGCGCTCCCGCCGGCTCGATGGTCCTGCTCTCGGGCTTGGAGAGCGGCGGGTTGTCCAGCGTCCCCCGGCGTACGTAGGCGACCTTCGACGGCTCCCCGACGGGCCGCTCGATGACGTGCGGTTCGCCGGACAGCTCGACTTCTAGAAGGCAGGAACGGACCTTCCGCAGCACCTCAGGATGCCGTGGATGGCGCTTCCCGCCGAGGCCGTAGGCGATGAATTCCAACACGGCGGTCTTACCCGAGCTGAATGCCCCGGCCACCACGGACAGGTCTCGCACCCGCTGGTCCTGCGTGAAATCGACGTCATAGTTCCGGCCGACGCCAGCAAGGCGCAGCCGCCGGATCCGGATGCCAGGCAGAGGCTGCATGGTGGTCATCCCTCCGAGGGGAGCATGTCAGGTGCCTGCGGTCCCGGACCCAGCACGCTGAGGAGCGCGGCACCGGGCCCGCCCTCTCCATCCGGCCGCAGCCACCGTGCGGTCTGTTCCCGCAGCGCCTTGTCGCTGAGTTTGCGGAGGCGACGCACGACGATGGACGCCGCGGTGGTGAACGACGCGGCGTAGGTGGCGGTGAAGCGAGCCCCGAGTTCCCGACCGTGGTTGCTGATCGAATAGGCGAAGGCGCCGTTGCGGTTGTGGACCTCGCAACACCCGTAAGCCACGAGCAGTCCGAGGTCGTGCTGGATGCGCTCGCGTCGACTGGTGAAGCGCTGCGAGGAGGACGCGTACGAGAGCACCCGCGGATCGAATCCGGCCAGCCTGAGCATGTTGCCCTCCCGGCCGTCAGAATCGACGACGAGGAAGGGATTCGCCGACAGGAAGTCGTAGTAACCGATGCGCTCCAGGCTCGCCCCCTTCGTGTCCTGTCCGGCGACAGCGTCGAGAAGAAGTAGCAGCTGCGCTAGCCGGAAGGTCACCTCGTCCTCCGGCATCATCACCGGCCGGTGTGCTTCCACAGCGAACTCCTCGTAGGTCTGACAGGACAGGCGACGGCGGTCAGCCGTCGGAGTGCTCGGCGGCGATCTGCCGCCAGTGCTTGACCCAGCCCGCCTTGCGGTTGTCCACGAGCCGGTGGACCAGCCCCCAGCTGTGCACCAGCTCCAGTCGGAGCGACTTCGGCAGTTTGTCGTGCTCGTTGCGTACATCCCGCCAGACACGGGGGTGGAGAACGCGAAGCGCGTCCTCGGCCACGCATTCGTTGAACTGCATCTCCCATAGACCGTGGAGCGTCGCATCGGCGGAACTGAGCGCCGCCACCTCCGCCGGAACATCCTTGTGCGCGATCTCGCGAGCCACCAGATCGGCATTGAAGAACTGCCTCTTGGCCGAGTCAAGCTCCACGTTGCCAGCCTCGATCATCTGCCGAATGAACAAGGCGGAGCCAAGGGCGGTTGCCTTGTCGTCCTCGACTTCGAGTACCAGCCGAAGCTGCTCCACGGGGGCGGGGGCGGCCTGCGCGTACGTCTCGTAGAAGCCGCGACGCACGTCGTCGCCCTCGGGGCTAAGCAGCTTCTTCCGGAGGACGGTCTCGTCCCAGAGCTGGATGACGAGGCTGTGTTCCTTCTCCCTCGCCTTCGTCCACGTGTCCCACCATGCCGTCATAGGGCCGTCCATGCTGGAGGGGACGCACAGAATCCAGCTGGCGATGGTGTGGCCGTTCTGGACGGCTGCCTTCAGCACGTTGTTGAGCGAGTCTTTGACCTGCTGCATGTGCTTCTTGGTGGTGACCGGCATGAAGTACTTGGACTGCCAAACTGTGATCGCTCCACCAAGGTTTCCGGCGAAGGCGTCGATACCCCAGTCGCCCGGGTTGGCAGCAACGGACCGTACGTTTGGGGTCGTCGCGGCGGCAAGCTGAACGATCATCGATTCGAAGTCGTCGCGGGCTCCGCCAGGGCTTCCCCCGCGGACTGCGTGCACGTCGAAGCTGATTGGCTGGACACCCGTCGGCACGGCTATCGAGTCAGGCACAACCCACCCCCCTGCACCGGTGGCTGCACACAGGATTCCCCGAGCGTCACACACCGAATCGGCGGAGCCTATCCAACGGCCACTCGTCTGATCAAGAAGTGGAACGCACCGCATCTCAAGCCGTATGCCGTCGGTCAGCCGCCGCCGAGGCCAGACATGCGGCCACCCCGCCTTCGCCCCCTTCGGCAACAACGGCTCCAGCGCCGCCCACCGCTCGTCCGTGAGATCTCCCCGACCAATGAACCATGATCATTCAGAACCCAAGATCTACTTTCGATACACGGCCTAGATCAAGATGAGCGGCTCGAACACCACTGGGCCAGCGGCTTCGGGCTCTGCGGGAGGCCCTCGTTCCCGGCCATCCGCGCACCGAGGAGGTACGGGCCAGGGCTCTGGCCGAGCGCGACACCAAGGGCTGGCACTACGCGCTGACCTTGAACGAGAACGCGGGCGCCCTGGTCGAGATCGCTCGCGCGACCGAGGTGCTCGCGGGCCCGGACCCGGGGTCGTTCCCATTCGCTGCGGGCTGGGGCCACGCTCGCCCGTTCACCCCAGGCCGGTCTCTCCGCGTCGCCCGCGGTCTCGTCGCCCGCGCCCTCAACCGGGGGCGCACCGGATCGACGCGGCGGCCGGGCCCCCTAACCCGAAACCTCCGGCCCCGCCAAATCGCCGTCCCGGCCCGATCATCGTCCTCCCCGTACCGGACTCCGGGCCGGGGAAGACGCTGCCGAGGAGGGTGTGCTGGTGATGCAGTTGGAGCCCGATGTGGCCTTCGGGGCACATCCAGAGTTCGGGGTGGTGGCGGAGACCACGGACGAACGGCCGTTCCTGACCGAAGTCCTCCGCCGTCACCGGTTCGCCTACAACGACCGTCTGCGGATCTGGCAGATTCCGGCAGACACGCCGTTCAACACCGCGCTGCGGCTGGTGGCGTCGGCCTCGCGGGAGTTCCAGGGCACGGGGCTGGCGGTGGTGGCCGATCCGCGGGTGATGCTCCCGCCGGCGGTCCCGGCCGGGGCGCGCGTGCGGGAGCCGTTGCCGGGGTTGTCGCTGACCGCGGTGACCGCCGAACTGGCGGGGCTGGTCAGGGCGGTGGATGTCGCCGACGCCCTGGATCCGGTCCTGGACGAGGACCACGGGGTCTTCGCCGGGCTGGAGGAGGTCTTCGTCTCTGCGGCGGAGTGGTGCGAGCGGCTAGGGACGGAGCACGGGCGAGAGCTGGCCGGGGAGTTGCGGGCCGGTGTGCACCAGGTGGTCACGCTCGGCGAGCGACTCCTCGACGTCCAGCTCTCGCTCGCGGTGATGCCGGGCACCCTCCCGCAGAACGCCCCGGCGCGGCCGGTGGAGCGGTCCGCGGAGTCGGTGGTCGCCCATGCCGAGCGTGCCCGTGCCGCCGTCGCCGCCTCTCCCCGCCACCCGCTCACCTCAGCGCCGCCCGTCGGCACGGCCTTCCGGGCCCAACCCGTGACGCCGCCGTCCGTCGGCCGGGCCCGGTAACCCTCCTTCCCTCTTCCGTTCGTCTCGTTTCGAGGAGCACGTTCATGGCCGTCAAGACCGTCTGGCCCGTCGACCACGCCTGCGGGCACAGCATCGACGCCGACCTCTCCGCCCGTCCGGCCGATCAGCGGGCGGGGTACGCCCGTTGGCTTGCCGGGCGGGACTGCACCGCTTGTTGGCAGGCCACCCGCAACGTCGATGCCGAGGCCACCGCCTCCTGGCTGGCCGGGCAGCGGGCCGCCGAGGCGGAGGCGGCGGGGGAGTGGGAGGAGGCGTTCCGGATGCCGCCGCTGGAGGGCGGCGAGCGGGCGGTCGCCTGGGGTGCGCGGTGCCGCCACCAGCTCGTCACCGCCGCGTACGCCGCCCTTGTCACCGAAGGTGAGATGGCCGAGACGGAGTGGGCGGAGCTGGAGGACGCGGTGCGGCCGGTGACACGCGCCGGTTGGTGGATCGACCAGCGCGAGGCAGACCCGGCCGATCTCCCGGAGCTGCTGGCCGCCGCCACTGGCACTGACCGACCCACCGAGAACCCCCACTTCTGACCCCGCCCTTCACCACATGGAGCCCTTGATGTCCGACGCCGAGCAGCCGCATATGGTGATCGTCCGCGAGCGGGGCGGCAACGTCGCCGCCATCCCCCGCGGAGGCTTCCGGCGGGCCGAGCACGACGCCCTAGCCGAGCAGATGCTGCGGCACGCCGGGTTCGTCGACGACCACAGCCCGCTCACCCGGCAGTACCGGCTGGACCGGGACATGGGCCGGGAGCACGAGAACCGACAGGCCACCTCGGCGGCGTGGATGCTCACCGCAGCCGGTTTCCGGGTTGACCTCGACCCCACCCTCGACACCGACCGGCTCACCACCCCCTCCGACCCGGGCGGCTGGCGCATCCTCGGGCAGCAGCTCCTGCGGCTCACCGACCGGCTCAACGGCGCCAAGTCCCCTGCCGAGGCTGCGAACACCACCGAGCACGTCCTGGACCCGGTCGACGGGGTCCTGGTGCGGCTGTCGGAGTTCTTCGAGGCGGCGGTCGACCAGGCCCGGGAGCCCGGAACCGACGAGGGCTGGCAGCTGGCCGACCGGTTCGAGACGGCCGCCACGACCCTCTTCGCCCTCGGCGAAGGCCTCGACGGCGTCACCACCGAACTGCGGGCCCTCGGTGAGAACGAGCCGACCACCGCCCCGGCGTTGGAGTTTCAGGAGGCGGCTTGCGCCCAGTCACCTTCCCTCACCGGTCGGGCCGTTGCCCCCTCACCCGCCACCCCGACAGCCCAGGCAACGTCCGCCTCCCTGGACCAGCGTCGGACCCGGTGACCAACCCTCGTCCCTCTGACAGGTTCCTACGTGTCCTTCCCCAGCCGGGCCAACCGGAACGCTGCGGACACCACTGCGTCCACCCGCGCCCCCGCCGTTGCGGAGCCAACCACGCCCGCGGCGGTCCGCCCAGCCGTCACCGTGTCCCTTCCTCTTCCGATTCCCGCCCGCCACTGAAGGAATCCGTCGTGTTTGCGATCACCAGAGCCCCGGGTCGTCCCGCCCCGCCCGTCCGCCCACTCCACCTGGGACCGCTCTGTGTCTTCTCCTCGTCCGCCCTCGGCCACCACCGGGACCGACTTCCTGCTCTATTTGGTGCTTGGCGCCGCCGCGCTCGGGATGGGGGCCGGGTTCCTGGCCTGGCTGTTCGGCAACCTCGCCAACGCCGCCGTCGGCACCGGGGCCTGGGTCCCGTACGACCCCGCTGCCGCTCTGCTCCATCCCGAGGAAGTGTGGCCGGGCCTGCCCAATGCGGCGCTGGTCGCCGGGTGCCGGGTACTGCCCACCCTCGCCCTGGTCACCGGCGGGTTCGTCGGCTCGAAGCTCTGGTTGCGCTGGCGCGGCGGCACCAGCGGCCTGGCCACCGCCCGGGACCTCGCGGTGCTGCTGCCGAAGGAGAGCGCGGCGAAGGCGATCGGGCTGCGGCCGAGTCTGAAGGGCACGGCCCCGAAAGACGTTCCGCCGGACGGCCGGGGTGTCCTGCTCGGCACCCTGAAGCCAGGGCGGGCGGAGGTACGGTCGTCGTGGGAGGACGTGCTGCTGGCGATCATGGCTCCGCGTTCCGGGAAGACGTCCGGTCTGGCGATCCCGGCAATCCTGCGGGCCCCCGGTCCGGTGCTGCTGACCTCGAACAAGGCAGCGAACGACGCGTTCACCGCCACCGCCACGGCGCGGGCCGGGGTAGGCACCGTGTGGACGCTGGACCCGCAGCAGATCGCCCACGCGCCCCGGGAGATGTGGTGGGACGTCCTTGCCGACGCCCACGACTTGGCCGGGGCCCGGCGGCTCGCGGGCCACTTCGTGACCGCCTCGGTGGACGAGTCGTCCGCGGGGGACTTCTGGTCGACGGCTGCCGCGAACACGCTGACCGCGCTGTTCCTGGCGGCGGCGAACGACGGGCGGCCGATCACGGATGTCTTGGCCTGGCTCGCCTCGCCCGCCGACCGCACCCCCGTCGATCTCCTGCACGACGCCGGGCTGGACGCGGTCGCCGCGCAGCTCCAGGGCACCGTGGCCGGCGCGGTCGAGACCCGCGACGGGATCTATGAGACGGCGCGGCAGTACGCGAGCTGCCTCCTCGATCCGGAGATCGCTGCCTGGGTGACTCCGCCCTGCCGGTCAGAGAAGGTCGCTGAGTTCCGCCCGGAGGCGTTCGCCACCAGCCGCGACACGTTGTTCCTATTGTCGAAGGACGGCGGTGGGTCCGCGTCGGCGATCATCGCGGCAGCGGCTGACGCGATGATGCGGGCGGCGGTGATCCAGGCCGAGCGCGACGGCGGACGTCTTGACGCGCCCCTGCTGGCGATCCTCGATGAGGCCGCCAACGTGTGCAAAATCAAAGACCTCCCGGACTTGTACTCCCACTTGGGGTCCCGGGGTGTGATCCCCGTGACCATCCTTCAGAGTTACCGGCAGGGGGTGCGGGTCTGGGGCGAGAGCGGGATGGACGCCCTGTGGTCCGCGGCGACGGTCAAGCTGATCGGCTCCGGTATCGATGACGCGGACTTCGCCGACAAGCTCTCGCGCTTGGTCGGCGATCACGACGTGCGCACGGTGTCGGTGTCCACGAGCGAGTCGGGCAAGTCGACGTCGGTGTCGATGCGGCAGGAGCGGGTACTGCCTGCGGACGCGATCCGCGCGCTCCCGAAGGGATCGGCGCTGCTGCTGGCCACCGGTATCCGGCCGGCGCTGCTGGATCTGAAGCCCTGGTACAAGGAGCCGGACGCCGCCCGGCACGGCGCGGCGTCCGCAGCGGCGACGGCGGCGATCACTGAGCGCGCCCTCGCCAAGGCCCTCGGCCGCAGCGACCTCGGGCCCGCCGCATGATCCTCCTCTTCTTCTCCGGCTGGTGCAGACGGACTTCCCGCACCCGCCCCCGTTCCCTTCGTTTCCTGGAGTCCTCGTGCCCTCCCCCTCCTCCCGTTCCGGCCGGCTGGGCGACGCCCCGGTCGTACGTCGCAGCGGCGAGTGGTGGCTCACCACCGCCGTCCTCTCCCTGCGGGTCGATGACCCCGTGTTCGTCGAGGATCTGGACCGGTTCGCCGCCGACCTCGCCGACGCCCAGCAGGCCATCGCCGCCCTCCGCTCCGCCGGGAGCCTGGCGTGAACCCGCTCCAACGCGCCGAGCAGGCCGTTCTCGGTGCCGTGTTTCTCGACCCCGGCCAGCTCGAACGGCTCTCCCCGTGGCTGCGGCCCGAGCACTTCCACCGGCCCGCCCACCAGGCCCTCTTCGCCTCGGCCCTCACCTTGCGCGACCGCGGCCACCCGGGGAGCACGGCGGCGCTGGGGGCGGTGCCCGTGTCGTGGGTCGCGGACACGGTGACCGAGGCCGGCACCCGTACCCGGGGCGTGACGGCCTCATACGCGCACCAGCTCGTCGGCGCCTGCCCCCGCCCGGAACACGCGGTGGTGTACGGGCGGATGGTGCTGGAGGGCGCCATCCACCGCACGGTCGCCGAGCACGCCGTCCGTCTCCACCAAGCTGCCCGCGCCGACACCGTCCGTGGCAACACTGAGGAAACCCTCGTCCGCGCCAACGCCCTCGCCGGTCTACTGACGGATCTCGCCCGCCGCTGGGGCGCCAGCCCCCGCCCCGTCCCACCCATGACCCAGCACGAACCGGCCTCCCGGGCGACCGCGGTGGTGGACGCGGACGAGGAGTTCCTGCTGGCCTGCCTCACCGCGCGCCCGGACCAGCTCGACGCCGTCGTCGGCTGGCTCCGCCCCTCGGACTTCGGCGGCCCGGGGCATCAGCAGCTCTATCGGGCGCTCGGGGCCCTGCACCACCGGGGCGAACCCGTCGACCAGCTCACCGTGCTGTGGGAGGTCCAGCGGCGCGGCGCTCTCACCAACGGTGTCCTCGACGCCGAGCGGGTCCTCACGGTCTGCGACCCGCTGGCGGTCGCCGGGGCAGCTGAGCACTTCGGCGAACAGGTCCTCAGGGCCGCCCTGGTGCGCACGGCGGCCGAGAGCGCCCGGCAGATCCGGGTCCTGGCCGAGGACGCGGCGCTGCCCGCCGGGCGGCTGATCGGGCACGCCCTGCACGTCCTCGGCCCGCTGGACGAGGTCCGCCAACGGTGGCACACCGCCCGCACCGGCTCCGCGCCCGACAAGCCCTCGCCGCCGGCACCGGGACGGTCGTCGCCCGGCCGCGCGGAGGCGGCCCGTGCCCGCAGCTGCCCCCGCCGCAACTCAGCTCCGACTCCGGCCGCTCCGATCCCTGCCGCTGCCTCCCGTACGCCCCGCCGGAGCCCTCTATGACGAACCATCTCGCCGGCCGTGCCTGGCTGGAGCAGGACGACCTGTACGACGCCGCCCGCCCGTTGGACCACCTCGGCCGGAAGATCATCGTCCCCTCGTCACCCGCCGAGCCGCCCGATCTCGTCATCGCGTCCCCCAGCTCAGCGCGCTGAGCGGACTGGCCAACGATCTGTCCGACGAGGTCTGGCCGCGGGCGTCGGACGAGGACCCGGGCTCGCTCTGGGTCCCGTCATCCACGCGTTCACGGCAGGGGCCGTGCACGCAGGCCAGGCCCTGGGCAACTTCACCGAGGCGTACCACCAACTCGGCTTCCTCCGCCGTCATGCCGAGGCCCGGGGCGACAGGAACCCAGACGATGCCCGGGAGAACGCGTTCCGGGTGATCCAGGAGCGCCTGCAGGGCCTCCCGCCCGGCTGGGTCACCACCACCTCGGGCCTGGGCCGTCCCGCACAGCTCACCGTGCTCGGCAACGGCGTCGTCCCCCAACAGGCCGCCCACGCAGTCGAACTGCTCGCCCCGCCCACGGAGCGGGGTGAAACCCGCTTCTACCCCGGGATTCCCGGCCGGGCCAAACCGGGATTCCTCCGGACCATCGGCAGCCCAACTCCCTTCCGATCCGCGAAATGTGAGGGCTGCAGATGTCCGAACCACTCCCCGACGAGCCGATGCGCGTCGCGGACCACGACCTGAACGACCTGGTCTCCACCGTGAACCGGCTCGTCGCCGAAACCCACCGGCAGAACGAGAACATCGCCCGCCTCGCCGGAGAGGACGAGGAAAACGCCTTCAGTGAGGCCGACCGGACCGGCGCCGACGGCGGCCCGGCCGAGCCGGAAGGGCCGTCCTCGGTCTTCATCCTGGCGCTGCCTGGCCAGGCGTACGAGGAGGAACTCGCGGCGCTGGGAACGTGGGTGGAGCGGCTGCTGCTGCCGGTATACGGCCGAGAGATCACCACCGGCCGCCCCTGGTGCTTCCAGTGGCGCGAGCACCCCGAGGCCACTGCCCGCCTCCACGGCCTGTGGCTGGCCTGGCAGCAGTTCACCGACACAGAGGCGGGCCTTGCCGGTCCGGCGACCTGGCACCGCGACCACCTCGACCCGACCTGGCTCCAGCTCCGCGCCCCTGACGGCCCCTTCGGCGCATGTACCACCAGCCCGTCCCGGCCCAGCCACCGGCTGCTGCCCGCGCCCGGGGCCGAGGTGAGCTGACATGGCCACCAGCTCTACGCCGGACTACCGGCTCGACGGCTTCACCGCCGTCAACGAGGAGGTCGCGGACTATTTCTTCCGCGTGACGCTCGACGAGCACTCGTTCGTGCCCATGGCCGATCACCACACCGCGGACGGCCGCGACAGCTACCTCCTGTACCACGACCCGACGTACATCTACGACGTCCCCGGCACCGCCTCGTTCGTCGCGGTGCACCTCACCCGCGACATCGAGCAGCGCACCTACCAGTTCGCCCTGGAGAAGCACCCCTTGGCACCGCTGGCGCAGCACTGGCTCATCAACCGGGGCTGCCCGCCCGAGGGCATTGAGCTGTCGAACCCCAACGGTCCGCGTCCTGCCGACGCGCTCACCGCCCGGCTGGAGGACCGTCTGCGGGCGAATCCCGAAGGCCGGTACGAGGTCATCGACCACTACACCGGGGAGCCTGGCGACTTCGACACCGGGATGGAGACCTGGGTCATCGTCCACGACACGCACCCCGACTCGGCCGGCACGCCTTATCGGGTCTTCCTCGAAGAGATCGCGCCGAGCCTGCGCACCTACACCTTGCGCGAAGGGGCGTTCCCCACCGCCGAGGCCGCCGGGGACTGGACCTGGAACACCGACAGGCCGCTGCCGCCGGCTCCTGAGCCTCTCACGGCACGGTCCGAGGCAGCGCGCTCCCGCTCGCCACATGCCCCGACACGGCTCGCCGTTCCCCCTGCCCCGGTGATCCCACCCCGATCCGTCGTCAAGGCCGGGGCCGTCCCCGCCCGACGGGGGTTGTCGTGAAAAGCGCCCGCTTCGGGTTCGCCGCGCACCCGGAGGCGCTTGAGGATCTGCGGTCCGTGCCGGACAGGGTCCGGGATCTGGCCCTGCTGGAACTCCAGCACCTGGTCCACGGCAACGAGCGCGGCGCCGCGATGCACCGGGAGCTGGCCGGCTGCCACAAGGTCTACGTCGACCCGCAGACCCGGTGGCGGATGGTGATCCAGTTCCGCGACTCCCCGCACACCTCGCAGCACCGGCGGGAGATCTTCCTGGTCGCGGTGGGCGAGCGGTACGACAACACGGTCTACCGCACCGCCGCCGACCGACTCCGCCGGGAAACCGCCGCCGGGGCGCCGGACCAGCGGGCAGAGGCAGCGCGCTCCCGTTCTCCGCACATGCGTACCGCCGACACCCAGTCACCCCAGGCTGCCGCGCCGAGCGCGGCGCCCGCACCGGCCGACCGGCGCCGGTCCCGTTCCTGAACCGCCCTTCCCCACCTCCGGAGTTGTTGTGCACAGCACCCCGCCGCCCGGCCTCGGTACCCGTCTCGTCCGCGAGACGCTCGGCGCCGACTCGGCTGCCCATCTCCTCGGCCGCCATCCCTTCCTCAGCCCCTACGGCCAGCTCACCGCCCTGATCGCGGACGCGACATTCAAGGTGGACGACCTCGACCAGCGCATCCAGGAACGGACTGCACACGTCGCCCGGGAGCTGAACTCCGTCCGCGGCGGCCAGAGCGCCGCCACCCTCGGGACGACCAGCACCGAGATCGCCCTGTTGTCCGCCCGCCGAGACCAGAGCGCCGAACATCTGCGGACCATGGCCGGTGCCTACCGCCGTTCCCTCGCCAACGACACGGGGCCCGTCCCCGCACAGCGGCTCGGGCAGGTGTCCCGGGCCTGTGCCGCTGTCTCCCGTCCTCCCGGCGGCCCTCTTCCGGCCGTGCCCCCGGTCCCGCCGGTCACCGGCCTCCCCGCCACCGCCATCCGTCGCACCCGCTGACCCGGAAGGTTCCCTGTGCCCACCCTGCGTACCGCCCTCGCCGGGCGGACCGAATCCGTTGACCACACCCTGACCGTGCTCACCCCCCGCTGGACCACCTGGACCCTGGCAGACCCTGCGCCGGCAGGAGTCGATGCGGGCAGCGGAGATAGGGGCGGCCATGCCGTGGAACAGCTACCCGGCCACGATCCAGATCCTCAACCGCATGCACAACCAAGGGCTCGTGCAGCGGCTCGGCCACGGGACGTACGGGATCACGGCCGCCGGGCTGGCGACCGAACCTGTCCACCGCGCTCTCGCCGACTGGCACCACCAGCACTTCACCACGGTCACCGCCGACGCGGAACGCGCCGAGGACGTCCTCGCCCGGCTCCGCCCCGCCGGAACCACCGCGACCCTCGCCGCACTGGACCGGCACGGCTCGCTCACCTACCCCGAAGTCGTCGAGACGACCGGACTCCACCCCAGCTCGGCCCACACCCGCCTCGCACGCCTGGAGCGCGACGGCCTCATCCTCCGGGACTCCCCGGGGCGGGGTGCCCGGTACGGGGTGAGCCCGGCGGCCGAGCAGCTCGGCGACGTGTACGCGGTCCTGGCCTCCTGGACCCCCGGCGCCGCAGACCCGGGGGCGGCTCCGGCCCGGCCGGTCCTCGTCCGGCCGCAGGCCGCGAGCAACGAATGGGCGACCGTCGCCGTCCAGCGCGCCCCTGCCACGACGGCGGTCCCGGGGCTGTTCTCGCACCCGCCTTCAGCCCAGCCCCCGGTACCGGCCGCCGTCACCGCGATCTCCCGTCCACCCCGCACCCGCTGACCACCCCGCCCCCGAGGAACGGAGCCCCGCCATGCCTGCTGCCGAAGAGATCGACGGGGACGTTTACGTCTCCCCGGTCTACCTCGCAGGATCCTCCTACACCGGTGACCCGGCCCTGCGGCCCCTGTTGGAGGCGGGGTTCACCATGGTCAATGACGACCTGGCCAATGCGTACCTGGCCTCTTCGGACCAGAAGGTCCAGGTCGGGTGGCTGCCCGAGGGTGAGGACGGCTGCCTGTGGCGGATCACCGGTCACGAGCGGCCGTTCACCCCACCCCGGTGGCTGGCCACCTTCGACCACTACACCCCCGTCGAGGTGGTCGCCGCGTTCACCACTGCCCTCGCCGAAGACGACGCCAGGGGGAACCACGCCTCCGTCCACGGGCGCCCCGGTGGCTCGAAGGCGGATCCGTTCCTCGCGCTGATGGAGGCGGGCTGGCGGGTCACCCACGGGCCCTACGTCAGCTCCAGCCAGCCCCCGGACCGGCTCGCGCTGGTCAGCTACAGCCACGGGCGGATGAACCACTTCGACGAGATCAACGACCAGCGCTCCCGGTGGACCATCGGCGGCGGCGCATCCGGCTACTCCTCCGAGTGGCTCGACACCTTCACCACGAACACCCCGACCCACCTGATCACGGCCACCATGAGCCGGCTGGCCGACCCCACCCCCGTCGCCCGCTACAAGGTCTCCCTCCCCGAGCGCAACCGCGGTGCGGCCCGCATCACGCCGGTCAAGCCACCGGTCCCCAGCCCCCTGGACATCCAGCGCGCGGCGGTCGCCCGGTCCCGCTCGAACGTGGCCCGAACGGTGATCCCCTCACCGGCCCTCGTGTACCAGACGGCGACCGCGGCCACCGCGTCGACCCGGCGCCGCTGACCGGGCCGATCCTCCATGAACACCCCGCCTCCGCCGCCCGGTGGTCCGCCAATCCCGCTCCAGCCAGCGGTTTGGGCGACCGATCCCGAGCTGACCGGGCGTCTGCGCCGCGCGACCCAGACCCTCCTGGACTCCCTGCCCACGGTCATGGAGGACGGCCTGCCCTTCACCGACGCGCTCCACGGCGGCGCCCAACATGTCTGCGACGCGGCCGAACTCGACTACGCCTGGGCCCCGATGATCGAGGCCGAAGCCGTCCGGGCGGTGCCCCAGGAAGCCGGCCACAGCGAGCTGGCCCTGTTCACCGCGGACCTGCCCCGGGCCGTCGAGCGCGTCGAGTCCCTGCCCCTGGCCTACCAGCAACGGCTCGTCCAACGGGTCGCCGACCGCTACGCCGAACCCGATCGGAACCCTCCGCGGAGCGTGGTGGCGACCACCGCCTCCCCAGCCCGGGGTACCATGCGGCCCCGGCACCCGGCCGGGCCGAACTTCCTCCCCTTCGCTGAGCGCACTCAGGGCCCGCCACCCCGTTCACCCGGCCGCTGACCGTGGCCCCATCCCTCGGGAAGGACTCCCCGTGGTCCCAGCGCACGGCCCTGGCCACCGCCGATACCGTCATTGAGGCCGCCTGGCAGCGGCCCGTCGACGCCCTTCAGACCCTTCTGCGCGAACGCCGCACCGCCGATCCGACCCTGCTTACGGTGTTGCGGTCTAGTTGTACCGGGAGTCCGACATCACGGTGGCGCCCATTACGGTGTCGCAGGGCCACCGGCCGCCGTTGCAGCCGGTACACGTCGGCGACGTGCGGTTGCTCGGTGCGTGCTCGGCCAACTGCTTCGCCGCCACCCCAAGCGCCCACTGCTCTCCGTCAGGCAGGCTGCGGTCTGTCTGGTTGGCAGCGCGCTTCACCGCGGCGTCGTACAAAGCCAGTTGCTGGCGCAGGTCGTCGCTCATGAGGAGCGACCTTATCGTGATCCAGGCCCGCAAGGACGAGGCGAGCGACGGGCGTTCGATCCGTTCGAGATTGCTCCGTACGTGGTCCTAAGGAAATGCCCTCCGCCACAATCCACGATCACTAGCGTGAGAGTCCCTACCTGCTCGACGGCTTCCGGGCCGGAAATGAGACGACGCACGTGAGCAACATCCCCTCCCGCCGACGTGAGCGTTGGAGCAGCATCGCACCAGCCGTCCGCCGCACCTTCCCGGCGATCCCTGTCGGATTCGCCGGCCTCGGCGGAGGGATTTACCTCGACAGCACCGACTTCTGGTCCAACCATGCCTTCCTCGGCAACCTCGCCGTCAACGTCGCCAGCGCCTGCATCGCCATCCCTCTTGCCCTGTTCGCGCTCGCCTACCTCCAAGGCAAGCAGGCCGAAACGGCCGTCCAAGTCCGCATACGCCGCCGCGCGGCCGCCGCCGCAGCGGAGATGACCGCCACCGTCATGCAGCCCTTCGGGGCCAAGACGCCAAGCGACGTCATTGCCGAACTGAACTCCATCCGCAACCTCAACGCCGAGCTGAAGAGCCTGTGGCACTTCCCCGCCCCTGACGTCGCTGTGCCCCCCGGCCCCATACCCCGACAGAGGTACAGCCCGCTGATCGACGACCGCAACAAGCGCGTGCAGAGCCTTTTCGGTATCAACGTCGGCTTCTCGCCGACCCAGGACGAGACGTGGATGGCGCACGTCCGCGAGCAGTGGGACAACGTCCGCCAGATCCGTTCCGTCGCCATCGAAGTGGGCCTCATCTGGCCACAGGCCGACACCACCGTGACAATCGCTACCGTGATCCAGCGCCTCGGCGCAGGACCTCAGAGCGCTTTCATCGGCTACCCCACGGCGTCTGACAACCCTGAGGTCTGGGACAAGCGACGCGAGGACATGAGGAACGTCGATCGCTGGGTGGACGCCTGCTGCGACCTCATCCAGGCCCTTCCTCAACTAGATCAGACACCGCAGAGCTGATCAACACGTTGTCAGTCGTTGTTTGTGTCCACGATGTTGAGGCACTCCACTCCACTCCGATGGCCGGGGCGAACGCGAAGCTGATTGCGCCCTATTCCGAGCTACCTGTCGTCCGGTTCTGGGACGAGGGGCTGTTCGCCTCGGTGGACGGGCTGCGGTTCGTCGTCCCGGTCCGGACGATCCGGGCGGTGCCGTCGCCGAAGTACTTCGACTTCAAGCGCGCCCCGGTCTCCGGACGGACGCGACGAGTTCCTCAACGGTCAACTCGATCCGGCGACCGTCCGCCATCCGCGCCCGCGCCTCCGACGCCCGCCCGGACGTCGTCGGCCAGCTCCGCATACTCCCGGGCCTCATCCCTGTTGACGCCTCGCCCTTCCCTCTCCCTGTTGACCTGCTTCTGTTCGATCGTGCCGCCCGTGGACAGCGTCCGCGGGCGGCACCTCCCTTCCCACCGCCGGCCTGTCCGGGGCGGGATTCGCCCATGGCAGACACCAACCCGCCCGAACGGACTGGAACACGCCTCCGGACCCATGTTCAAGTACGGGTGTCGGGAAAAATCGCAGGTCAACGAAGGGATGCTCGTACCCGTGACGCACTCCGAACTCCTTCATCCCCGCCCCGCGAAGCTCAGCCCCCTTCACACCCCGGCCGCCCGGGAATGGCCGCGTGGGTGCGGCTGCGCGGGCCCCGTCCTCCCCTTCCTCGAAGCACACGGCTGGACCGTGATCACCGACCCGGACGCCAACGTCCACTGCACCAGCCCCGACGGCGGGATGTACGTCGGGTTCCTCCCCGAGGCCCCTGCCGCCCGCCACGGCGACCTCTGGCACATCCGCACCCTCGACGCCGACGGCGAGCCCATCTGGCAGCAGACCTTCCCCGCCGGGATACCCCCGCAGGCCGTCGCCGGGTTCCTCGCCGCTCCCACCGCCCTCTGCACCCACTGCGCCTGACCCGTATTGGCGTCACCCCGGAGGACTGCCAGTGGCCCACAAGATCACCGTGAACGCGTACCACCCGGACAGCACCGTCTGCCCGCCGGAACACAAGTACACGACCAGCAACAGACCCCTCACCGAAGGCTGCCCCGGCCGCACCGCGTTCTTCGCCACCTGCGCCTGCGGGAACTGGTCCAGCACCGCTTCTCTGTCAAGTCCAGCATGTTGAGCTGAACTCGGGGTTGGCGCTGGCTGCACAGGTGAAAACGAAGAACGAATGTTGGTGAGTGCCAGCATCGCTTCTGGTCTGATGCACCTGGGGATGTCGGTCAGAACCAGGAACGGCTTGAGGTTCAGACACCGATTCGACACATCCACCAGGGGAGGTCTTGGCACGCGAAGGGATTGTTGAGCGTGCGGTCAAGCACGCGTTCGTCTGCGGGACCGATCACCGCGCTCAGCTCGCGTCGCGCGTTGGACCTCAGGGCATGGAGTGTGATCTCCAGCAGGGTGCGAACGTGGTAGTCGCCGTTGAGGAGGTCTGTGTCATCTCGTTCGTAGAACCGATCGAGGTCCTCGTGTGGTCGTCGGACATCCACATTCCAGCGGCGGAACGCGTGTGCCACCTCTCCTGCAGGGAGGCCGCGACGTCGTTCGAAAACGGCGATCTGCCTGTTCGCCGAGGCGGACAGTCCGCGGATCACGGGTGTCCGCCGATGGTGCGCTCGGCGTCGCGGGAGCTGCGCTCTGATCTCGCCCGGTGACCGGCGAGGCATGAACACTTCCAGTGGAAGACGTTGGGTCGCCGACCCTAGAGCTCGTTTGCGACAAAGACCAAGTTTTAAGGGTCGGCTCAGGGGTCAGGGCCCACAGGCCGCGTTCGACGACCCAGCGGCGGAACCGTTTGGCCTTCGGCGTAACTCCCGATCACGGAAGATGCCCCGATGACCGGTGAGAACGTGACCGAAGCCGAGACCGGCGATGCGGCGCAGCAACCGTGCTGAGGCAAGCGGGTGTCAGGGATTGGGTAGAAGTCCTATCGTCGATTCATTGACGTGGTACGGGAGGGGTGGGGGAATTGCTGTCGGAGGCGTTAGCAGCCCTGGCTGCGGCCGGGGGTACGACGGTGGTGCAGGCGGCAGGTACCGACCTGTGGGCGGAGATTCGGCGCCAGGTCGCCGGTTGGTTCGGCCGAGGGGATCGCGAACGAGAACGTGCGGAACTCGAACGTCTGGACCTCAGCGCGGCCGAACTCACCGCTGTGGATGACAGCGATGGTGACGCGGTCGTGGTGCGGGTCCGCCAGGAGGCATTGTGGCAAGCCAGGTTCGAGATGCTCTTGGAGAGCTTGGACGGAGCCGACCGAGAGCAGGCCGTAGCCGCGCTGCGCGTGCTGGCCACCGGCCGGACCACCGGCTCCGCGAGTGATGGAACGGTGTCCGGCAATACCTTTCACGGCCCCACAGCGATCATGACGGGGTCCGACGCCACCCAGCACAACGACTTCCGGCAGGGGGCATGACGGCCCCTGAGTCGGAACCCCGCCCTGCCGGTGGCACGGTGTTCGGCAATACCTTCCACGGGCCGGCCGCGATCGTCACAGGGCCCTACGGCGTCCAGCGCAATCACTTCCACCCTGCTTCGCCCCGGCCAGCTGCGCCGTGGCCGCATCAGGTCGGGCTGATCCCGCCCCGAGCACAGTCCTTTCAGGAGCGAGCCCAGGGTGTGCGCCTGCGCGAGGCACTGCAAGGTGGTGGGACAGCCGTTCTATGTCAGGTGCTCACCGGTATGGGTGGGGTGGGCAAGACCCAGCTCGCCGCCGACTATGCGCGCACGTCCTGGAACGCGGGCCACGGGGCCCTGGACGTACTGGTGTGGATCACGGCCGCTACCCGCGATGTCATCGTCGCCGCATACGCCCAAGCCGGGATCGAGCTGTGCCAGGCCGATCCCGCTGACCCCGAGCAGGCAGCGCGCACGTTCCTGGCCTGGCTCAGCCCCAAAGGGCCACGGCACGCGTGCCGGTGGCTGGTGGTGCTCGACGACGTTGCCGAACCCTCCGACCTGCACGGCCTGTGGCCGCCCGAAAGCCCCACCGGCCAGACCCTGGTCACCACGCGACGCCGCGACGCCGCCCTCACCGGCCAGGATCGGCATCTGATCGATATCGGCCTCTTCATCCCCGCCCAGGCAGCCGGGTACCTCACTGCGGCGCTGGCCGCCCACGGCCGCCAGGAAAGTACCGGGCAGCTCACTGGCTTGGCTGCCGACCTGGGGTACCTCCCCCTCGCCTTGGCCCAGGCGGTCGCCTACCTTACCGATACTGGTGAGAGCGTCGCGGACTACCGTGCCCAGCTCGCCGACCGTGGCCGCCGGCTGGCCGAGCTGCTCCCTGACTACCTCCCCGATGACCAGCGCAGCCCTGTGGCGGCGCTCTGGTCCCTGTCCGTCGACCGCGCCGACGAACTCACCCCGGCCGGTCTGGCCCGCCCCATGCTTCGGTTGCTCGCCGTCCTGGACCCCAACGGTATTCCCCATACCGCCTTGACCAGCCGACCCGCCCTCGCCTACCTCACCCGGCACCGCACCCGAACCGGTGCCGGTGCCGCTGCCGCTGCTGCTGCCGCTGCAGACAGCGAATCCGAGCCGGTCACCTCCCGAGACGCTACCCGCGCCCTGCGAGCCCTGCACCGGCTGAGTCTCGCTTCCCACACCCCCGACGATGCATACCAGACCGTCCGGATCCACCAGCTCGTCCAGCGCACGGTGCTGGATCAGCTGACCGAGGACAGTCGGCAGGATCTGGCCCGCACGGCCGCCGACGCGCTCCTTTCCGTATGGCCCCGATTCGACGGCGAACCCGATCTCGGCGTCGCCCTGCGTGCCAACACCGATGTCCTCACCCGTCTCGGGAACCATTTGTGGAGCCCCGGTGCACACGCCATCCTGTTTCGCGTGGGAAGCAGCATCGGCGACTTCGGCCAGGCCACTGCCGCTGCCTCGTTCTACCGGAGACTGGCGGATCAGGCCGGCCGGTTCCTCGGCTTCGACCACCCGGACACCCTCACCGCCCAGTACCAGCTCGCCCATTGGCGGGGCGAGACCGGCGACCGGGCGGGAGCCGTGGCCACCCTCGAACAACTTCTCCCGGTGCAGGTTCGTGTCCTCGGACCGGACCACCCCGACACACTGACAACGCGCGTGTGGCTGGCCTGGTGGCAAAGCGAGGCAGAAAGCCCGGACGGCACCTCCGAGGCTGTCGCGGAGCTGTTGGACGGCCTTGCGGGGATCCACGGCCCGGACCACACCGGCACCCTGCTCGCGTGGACCAACCTGGCCCTGTGGCAGGCTGCGACCTGGAATCAGGCCGGAGCGCTGGCCGTGTACGAAAGACTCGTGGCGGCCCAAGAACGCGTTCTGGGACCGAACCACGCCGACACCCTGCAGTCCCGCAGAAGGCTGATCCACTGGCGCGTGGAGCGCGGAGATTGGGCCGCGGCCGTGCCCGCCTACAGACGACTCCTGCACGACAGCGAACGAGTCTTCGGCCCCGACCACCCCAACACCGTGAACACCCGCACCGAACTCGCCCAGGTGCTGTCCATCTACGTTGGGGACGACGTCGCCGCAATAGCCGAACTGGAGAAGGTCTTCGCTTCCCTGGAAAGATCGTTGGGACCTGATCATCCCACCACGATCCGGGTACGCAAGGATCTCGAATCGAGCCGGAGGGAACTCGGCAAGCCCAATTGGAGGAGAGACCCCGCCTACGCCGACTTGAGCTACCACGCCCAGGTCTTCCGGGCCACCCGCAGGAAACGGGGCTCCGGTCCAGCCGACGCACTCCTCGCCGAAGCAGTGAACATTCACTTCCAGGAGGAAGGGGCTGCCTCCGCCGCCGCGGCGTACACGCGGCTCATATCCGAAATGAACCACGCGCTCGGCCGCGACCATCCGATTACCCTTCACACCCGCCAGCGTCTGGCGGAGATCCAGGGGGAGGCGCACAGCGCTGCGGTAGCCACCGCCTCCTACCAGCAGCTCCTGGAAGACATGAGCCGCGCCTTGGGACCCCACCACCCGGACACCTTGACCACCCGGCACGGGCTGGCTCACTGGCAAGGTCTGTCGGGAAACCCGGGAGCGGCCGTCGGCGAGTACGAAAGGCTCATCGGACAGTGGGAAGAGATCCACGGACCCGACCATCCCCACAGCCTGACCCTTCGACATGGGCTGGCGCACTGGCGCGGAATGTCCGGGGATATGGTGTCCGCCGCCAACGAGTACGAACGCCTTGCCGACCAGTGGGAACGGATCCTCGGGGCCACCCACGAGCACACACGCCGCACCCTGGACGTCCTCGCTCTCTGGCGTCGGGACGCCGGAGACCTGGCCTCGGCGGTGGCCACGTACGAACGTCTTCTGGCTCTCGATGACAGCACCTGGCGCTCGACCGACCGCACCGCCCTTCGGTCGGCTATCGACCTCTGTCGGCAGGAAGCCAGTGTGCCTGGGTTCGAACCCACTCGAGAACAACGTCTGCGTCTTGACAGGGTGCGTGTCAGCAACGCCGACTACGCGCAGTCGGGCAACCCCGCCAACGGGCACGTCGTCCTCAGCCGCTACAACCTCCGCCCCTGGGGACTTGGCCTGCTCATCCCCCTCGAGCGCTGGGAAGGGCTTGACCGAGACATACCCAGCAAGACATACGCCCTGGTCGACCACGAGCACGTCTGCGGCCCTGACCATCGCCAAACTCTCGCCTTACGGCACGAACTGGCCAACCGCGAGGGCGTGCGAGGATACCCGGCCCAGGCTGTGGCCGCCCTCCGACAACTGATGACTGACCTGGTCAGGATCCAGGGGGCTGACCATCCTGACACCGTGCGTGCAAGGCAAAACCTGGCGCGATGGGAGCACGTTGCAGTACATGGAGATCAGCCCGAGGAGCCTGAACCGCCCGAGCGGCTCGAGGAGCCCGACCAGCCCACGGCGCTCGAGGATCCTGAGCCGTCCAAGCTGCCTGAGATGCTCAAGCGGCACGAGTGGCCTAAGCAGCCTAAGCAGCTTGAGCAGCCTGAGCCGCCTGCCGTGAACGCGGGGCTCGTCGAGCGGCTTTCCGTCCTGGTCGCCAAGTACTTGGGCACGGCCTGACTGATTCCCACTCATCGTTGTCAAGCGCGTGGACACGCCGATCGATCTTGTCGGTCCTATGTCGCGCCGGGCTGTGCGTGCAGCGTTCCAGGAGCCGGCGATACCGCTCAGGATCTGCCTCGCCGATGAGCCTGGCCTTCTCATGGCTGTCTCGGAGTTCGGCGGGGTAGCCCGCCGGGTCGAGACTGAGGTTCAGCGAGAGGTCCTGGCGCGTCTGTGGGTCTTCGCAGACCAGAAACGCGGAGCGGCAAGCGGCGGCTCACTCATCACTGGCGACAGCACCCGCTCGCACCGCTCATTCGCCGCCCGGAACACGCCCTCCCACGACGCCGGGCACAGCGGCAGCCCGGACTCGTTCAGCCACAGCCACAACGGCTCCGGACCCTCCGGGCCCTCGGCGAACAGCATCATCCGCTCCCTCACGGTCGCCTCCGCCAACGCCGTCTGCCCCATCACACCGTCGCGGTCACACCAGTGCAGCAACCGGCGGCGCCGTCCCGTCTCATGCGTCACCAGCCGCAACGGCAACCCGTCGTACCGCCCAAGCGCCTGCGCCCGTCGTACCAGCCGGGCCCGGGAGGACTCCACATATCCCTCGACCTCTCCCACCACGACCGAGGAGGCATAGAACGTGCGTGCCCGCCTCGACTTCGTCACGGCCCGCGCCAGCCGCCCCACGTAATAACGACCGCCCTCCAGCCGAAGACGCGGCACCTCCACCGTCAGCAGCAAGGCCCCCTCCGTCAACCGCATCCCCGAGGAGAACAGCAGATCAGCGAACGCGGCACTGCGATCCCCCAGACGCCCCGACCAGCCACCGTCCACCAAGCCGCCCACACCGGCACCGCGCAGACCCACATCCACCCAGCGGCGGAACGCCCGCGGAGTCAGCCAGCGCACGTCACTGGCCCGCGCGTTCTTCGCCGAAGCCGCAGGCACCAGCACTGCCTCGCCCCGCCGGCCGACAAAGGTCTGCATCAGCATCGGGCTCACCCGCACGTACTCGCGGTGCACCGCCCACTCGTAGAGCCGCACCAGCGCGGCCAGACCACGGTTCCACCGGGCCCCGCCGACCCGTCGCGGGTTCCCGGGCGACCGCGTCCGCCAGTCCTCGAAGTCCCACAGATCATCCGCGGACGCCTCGCTCCACCACTTCCCACGACGCCACAAGAAATCGAAGAACAAGCAGTAATCGTCCGTGTAATTCCGCTTCGTCTCCGGCGCGAGCCGGGCGAACGACGACCGGCACAGGTACTGGCTCAGCACGTCATCGATCCGGTAGTCCGGAGAAAGAAGAATCGGGTCCCCAGGATGAACACCCACATCGTCTTCACGTCGAGCGAGATCCTCCCAGCCGGCCAGCACCGGCACACGGTCACCGGCTACACGGCGCCCTTCGGGCACCCAGAACGTACGCCAACCCGGCACGCATCCGCCCTCACTCGATCCGCTTCAACACGCCGATCCAACAGGGAAGGCTGCCTCAGCGACCAAGGGCTACGACGCCGAGATGGGCCACCGCCACCGCGCCGCCACCCGCTGACTACCCCCGCCCGTCTCCGAACCGGAGGTTCCCGTCCTATCGAAGCCGCTGACCGTCGCCCAGCTCGTCCACCAGCTCCAGACCCTGAACCCCGCGCTCCCCGTCTTCCTCGCAGTCAACCCCGACTGGCCATACGGCCACAGCATCGGCCGGATCATCGAGGGCACCGGCCTGGACGGCCCCGCCGTCTACATCGCCGAGGACGGCCAGGACCACGTCCTCCCACCCCGCCGTCACCGCCGAGCTGGACTGGACCGACGTGTGAACCCGCCCGCCACCGGCCTCTTCCCCCTGCGCGAGGTCACCCGCCGCCCCATGCCGCAAGGGGTCCGGGGAGCCCTCGTCCGTGAAGTCTCCCCGGTACCCGGCGATGTCCTCCGCGCCACTTGGCACCCCGCCTCCCGACACGACCGCCCCGGCCCCGGCGCCCTCCTCCTCACCTGGGCCCAGGGCTCCTCCGGCGGCACGGACGTCACCGCCCACCTCGGCCTGAACACCCTGGACGTCATCCTCGCCACCTGGCCGAACCTCCACGGGGACTGGAGCACCACCGTCCACCCCACCGTCTACGAAGCCCTCGCCCTCCACGCGGCGCTCCGCTTCGCCACCAAGGCCCTCGCCACCGTCTGACCCACCGAACCACGATGAGGCCGCCCGGATCTTCCGGGCGGCCTCATCGTCGTACCCACTTGCTTCCACCGTGCGGACTACAGCACGTTCCGCCATCACTCGGCAAAGCCGGAATGCGGGGACCGGCGCCCGCGTCAATCCCTCGTGGGAGGGACATTGCTTTGAGTCGAAATCCCCCCTGACCAAGCTCCCGCTGCCTTTGCACCGCATGGGCAGCAGGAGTTCAAACATCGGTCCAGTGGCTTGTATGACAGCAGGACAAACACTTGCCTGGCCTATGCCCTCGTCTCATCGCGGAAGATGACGGCAGCCACTACCAGTACGAGGAAGGACGTTCTCAGCATGGCGGATTGGGTGAAGGTCGCGGGCAGCCTCAGCGCCATTTCAGCGGGGTCCAGGACGACGGTCTGGGGAGTGAACACGGCGAGCGCCATCTACCGGTACACCAACTATGACGCCAACCCCTGGATCAACATCCAGGGAGCGCTGAGCGACATCGGCGCCGCCGCCGACGGCACCACGTGGGGCGTCAACAGCGGCAACCAGATCTACCGGTACACCGGCGACCAGAGCACATCGAACTGGGTGGGTATCAGCGGCAGCCTGGTCCGCATCGACGCGGGCTCCCGGACGAACGTGTGGGGCGTGGACTCCGCCAACGCCATCTACCGGTACACCAATTACGACACCAGCCCCTGGATCAAGATCCCAGGGTCGCTGAGCGACATCGGCGCGGGCGCCGACGGCACCGTGTGGGGCGTGAACGCCGGGAACCAGGTCTACCGGTACACCGGGGACCAAAACAGCTCGAACCCGTGGGTGAACGTCCCCGGCAGCCTCAAGCGCATCGCGGTGGGCTCCCGGACGAACGTGTGGGGCGTCGACCCCGCCGGCAGTATCTACCGCTACACCAACAACGACGCCAGCGGCGGCAACCCATGGATCAAGATCCCCGGCACCGCCACCGACATCGCCGCCGGCGCCGACGGCACCGCATGGCACATCAACAGCGCGGGCGAGATCTACCGGTACACCGGCGACCAGCCCAGCTGATCCTGCCCCTCGACCAGCGCGGGCCCCGGCCAGGACAGGCCGGGGCCGGCCGGAAGGGCTGGAAAGCCTTCTAGCTCGGCCCCGCTCGGGTTGCGTAGGCCGCGGGGCCATCACCCGGCCGGCCAGCCCACATCGTGACAGCCCAGCGATGCGCATGCCTGCCCCATCCCTCTCCTTAGGCCCGGGAGGGACCGGACCGGACACCTGTGCGGGGTCCGGTTCACTCCATCGGGCGGGGCTCATTGAGGTACATGCCGGTGAAGGTGCCGTCGTAGCCCGTGGCGCGGGCGGCGTCCTCAAGGCTCGGGTAGACCGGGCCGGGCCCGATGTCGATCATCGCCTCGAAGTCAGCGCGGCTGAGTTCGGGCTCGTGCCACTGGTACGCGCACCGACAGCGGATGTCGATGCGATTGCCATCGCAGATGATCACCCAGTCGCGGCGGGCCGAGCAGTTCGGGCAGATGACAACCAGGCCGGTGATAAACAGTTCCTCGGGGTGGTTGGTGCTGCGCATGCGGATGCGGGCGCCCTCGGGGCCGTACTCCTGCTGGAGCTGGAGGATCGGGTCGTCGCCGGAGGCCGGCACCGGGGCCGGGGTGCGCTCCGGCGCGGGCTGGGTGGTGGTTCTTGGCTGCTGGTCAGCGTGGTTGTGGATCACAGTTCTCCTCCGGGGCTCGCTTCCTCGAGCCATAGCAGTGGGACTGGGGGGGCCAGGGTTTTGTGCTGGTCAGCGGCTCGGCCGTCGCTGACCGAGCGGGGTCGGGGTGGTGTGGGCGGGGGCCTCGGTGGGCTTCGGGCCCCGGGTGCGGGCCGGTCCGGGGGCCATGGCCGGCTTCGGCGCTGTGGGCAGGCCGGTGGTGTGGCGGATGCGCCAGATGAGCACGTTGTTGACGTTGCCGGCGGTGTCGAGTTCGCGCTGCTCGACCACGGTCTTGAGGAGGGCGGCGGGGTCGTGGCCGGCTGCCTGGGCCTGGTCGAGGGTGGCGATCAGGGCGTCCCAGCCGGTCTCCTGCCGGAGCCGGTCGGCGTACTCGGGAAGAGCGGCGGTCACCGTGGTGGTGTGCTGACGGCGTACGGAGTCCGGCAGGCGGTAGGCGTGGTGCCGCATCGCCCTCAACGGGTGGGCGGCGGTGGTCTGGTAGGCGGTACGGAGGTGCTGGACTGCTTGCCGTGCGGCGGCTGCTTGTTGGGCGTGGCCGTGGGCGGAGTGCCAGCGGGCGGCGGCGAGGGTGACGAGGACGAGGGTGGAGAGGACCATGGCGGTGGTGCCGCCGTCCTCGCCCCGGCCGAGCGCGTCTCCGGCGCGGAGGACTCCGCGGGCCGCCGTGCGCAGGGCGCGGTGGTCGGCTCGGGCGGCGCGTTCGTGGGTGCGGGTGGCGCGTTCGAAGGTGCGGGCCGCCTGGGACAGCTCCCGGCGGGTGGTGGCCGGGGCCGTCTTGGCGAGGGCGTCGAGGAGTTCTCCGGTGCCGACGAGGTGGGCGACCGCGGTGTCCCCGTCGTCCTGGTCGAGGACGGCAACAGCACGGACGGCCGGGGTGACGGCGTCCCGGCGGGCCCGGTCCGGGCGCGGCCGGGGAGCCTCTTCGGCGTCCAGGGCTCCGGCTTCCAGGCGATGGCGGATCTTGGGGAGGGAGAGGTCGGGGGCGAGTCTGGAGCCGGAGAACCAGACCGGTTCGCCCGCCCAGTTGCGGTCGCCGGGGAGGGCGACCTTGTAGCCGAGGGGGTCCCCGGAGGGGGCGAGGCGTTTCTCAACGCGGAGGCCGGCGGCGGTGAGCCGGGCGAAGAACTCGTCCTCCGAAGCTGCCCCGGCCAGGGACTGGCGGACGGCTTCGCGGAGGGTCTCGCGCGGCGGCTCGGCCCGCCCGGCGCGCTCGGCCTTGGAGCGTTCGGCGCTGGTGGGGTGCTGGGCGGCGGTGCGGTCGCCGGGGTTGAGGCGCTGGAAGCCGAAGTCCTTTTCGATCTGGCGGCATTCGGCCTGGGCGCGGGCGCTGTCGTTGTGGCGGCGGGGGCTGCGGCCGTCCTGGCGTTTGAGGGTGGCGACGATGTGGATGTGATCCGGCGCGTGGCGGACGGCGACCCAGCGACACGCCTGGTCGTCGTCCTCGGGCGCAATGCCGGTGGCGTGGACGACCCGGCGGGCGACCTCGCCCCACTCGGCATCCGTGAGCAGCCGGTCGCCGGGGGCGGTGCGGACGGGGCAGTGCCAGACGTGCCGCTGAGGTCGGCGGCCGGCGGGGAGGGCGAGGACGGGGAGGTCGAGCCGGTCGGTCAACTGCTTGAGCGTGGCCGCCGGGTCCCGGCCCGGGTCAGGGGCCAGGAAGGGTTCCCAGGCGGCGACGATGTGGGGGTCGGTGTGTTCGTCGCGGCGGCCGGGGCCGTAGAGGTAGGCGAGCAGGCCGTAGGTACGGCTGCCGGTTGAGATGTCCGGAACCACGGTCACCGCCGCCGGGCGATCTCGACCGCGGCGTCCTCGACCCGGACCGCCGCCATCAGTACTCGTTCGACCGCGCGGTCGACGCCGTCACTGTGACCGCCGGAGTTCAAGACCCTCGCTATCTGATTGAGGTTGTTCCCGGCGCGGGCGAGCTGGGCGACGGTGGTCATCAGCTCCTCGACCAGCGTCCGCTGGTCCACCAGCCACACTTTCGCCTCGCCGTGGGCGCGGGCGAGGGCGACGGCGGCGTCGGCGAGGAACCCGGCCGTCGTCAGCCCGACCGACTGGGCGGCGTGTTGGACGGTGGCGAGTTCGTCGGCGGTGAGGCGCACGCTGCGGACGTGGTCGCGCTGGACGGTCTGGCGCAGGCGCGGGCGTTTCGGCCCCTCCGTCTTCTGGCTGCGGTCCGCCCCCGGTCGCAGCCTCCCCTCCCGGCACCCCCTGGTGCCGGGAGGTTTCCCCCGCCCCCTCCGGGGTGGGGGCAAGCGCGTCCGAAACTCCTCCGCAGCCCGTGGCTGCGGAGGAGTTTCGGACGATATAGCTTGCTCGGCCTCGCGCCGGACAGTCGGCTCCGTCCACTGCGGCGGTGGGGTCGGCCGGTTTGGGCAGGTTCATCGGCGGTTCTCCGGGGCGGTTCGCCGAAGGTCCCGGACGATCTCGGCGGCGTAGTCGAGGGCGAGCGCCGGGTGGTGCAGGGTCCACGCCCGACTCGCGGCGGTACGACGGACGGTCCAGGACCCGTCCGGGCTGCGCTCGGTGTGATGGAGGTGTCCGCGGGCGAGCAGGGCCGTGATCCACGCGTCGGCTTCGGCCGGGGTGACCAGAGAGGTGCGCACGAGGTCTCCGATACGAACAGGGGTGGTCGGTCGGTGTCCGGCCCGGACACCTCTGTGGGGAGTTGGTCAGCCGGTCGCGGTGACCGGGGCTGGGCTGGTCTCGGCGCGGAGTTGGGTGACCAGGGCGGTCAGCCGGTCGTTGGCCAGCGGGATGCCTTGGCCCCGGATGGCGTCCGCGATGACCTGGCGGGTAACCCGGTTCGCCTGCGTGACCGCCGCTCGGGCGATCGGGAGGAGTTCGTCCTCGCCCTCCGTGCCGGTCAGCCCGGTCGAGGCGACCGGGGCGGGTCTGCTGTCCGGAGCTCCGGACGGTGCGACCTCGTCGCGGCCGGCGTGCTCGGGCTCCGGGTCGGGCGGGGTGACCGGCTGTCGGGTCCGGTCGGCCGGAGTGACCGGGGGAGTATCCGTGTCTGAGAGAGCGTGTGCGGTCAGTTCGGCCGCCGGGTGTCCGGCGGTCACCGGGATCAGCCGGTCGGTGTCCGGGAGGCCGGTCACTTCCGGACGGTCTTGGCCGAGCGGCTCGGTCAGTTCCGGTCGGTCAGCGGTGACCCGGGCGGTCCGGACAACCGGGTTGTCCGGCCGTCCGGAGCGTCCGGGCCGGTCGGTCAGCGTGGTCGCGGACGGTTGGCGGGCGATGAGGATGTAGAGGTGAACGGCACCGGCGAGGGCGAGTGGGGCGACCGTGGACAGGACGCCGACCGTGAAATCGCCGAGTCGGAGATCGGTCCCGGATGGATTCTGCTGGTTGAGGCGCAGGGCGTGCAGAGCGTTGGCCCAGACGCTGACCGCTGAGGCGGTGCCGAAGAGGGTCCAGACGTAGAGGCGGGCGGCGAAGGGCGCGGTGCGCAGGACGAGGAGTCCGCGGACGCCGTAGGCGATGAACCCGTCGATGATCAGGGGAAAGAGGTAGGTGAGGGCGCCCCGGATGTGGATGGACGCGGCCATCTGCTGGAGGGCGTCGTAGGAGAGGGCACAGGCGGCGGCACCGAGGGTGACGACGGCTGCCTTGTCCCAGGCGGTGGTGGTGTGCGCCGCTATCGGCGCCGGGGTGTTCACGCGGCCGTCCCGAGGTCGGTGCGGGCCGGGGCCTTCGTCCCGGCGACCCGCACCGTCCTGGTACCGGCCTTCTTCGTGGGCTTGGCAGGCTTGGTGTTGCGGTTGCGGATCTCCCTGCTGGCGTGCCGGTAGAGCTTCTGGGCGTGTTCCTTGGTGATCTTCAGGAGGCGGGCGAGTTGGTCGGCCGGGAGCCGGGCCCGGTAGGCGTCGCGGGCGACCGCGCGGCGCTCGGCCCGGCTGAGGTGGACGTCGCCGCCAGCGAGGACGGTGTTGATCCGGGTGTAGTCGACGCGCTGGGCCAGCTTGCTGTGGAGGGCGTCGCGTTCCTCCTCGGTGAGGCCGCCCCGGATGCCGTCGCGATCGCCGTTCTCCAGCGCGGCGTCCAGGCAGGTGCGGCGGACCGGGCACTGGGCGCATAGGGTTTTTGCCGCCTGGATGCGGTCGATCTCGTCGGGCTCGGGGAAGAACAACTCGGGTTCGGTGCCGGTGCGGCAAGCAGCCTGGTCTTGCCAGGTCTGGTCGCCGAGGGTGCGCGGCCCGTCGGCCATGGTGCTGGTGTTGTTGTGCATAGGGGTCTCCAGAGGATCCCAGGGCAGGGATGTGCGCGGCCGGGGTCGGTGAAGGCGGGCTCGCTGGCCCGTGGGTGGCGGGCGGGGGTCAGGCTGCGGCGCCAGGGCGGCGTCGCCCGGCCGCGTGGGTGCGTCTGCGGTCGGGGCCGTCGAGGATGACCTTGTCGGTCATCTCGGCGAGGCGGGAGGCGACGCGGTCCCCGGTGTGGGCGCGCAGGTCGGCCATGCCGAGGTTGGTGGTGACCAGGGTCGGGAGCATCTCGTTGTAGCGGTGGTTGATCAGCCGCATCGTGATCTCCTCGGTCCACTCGCTGTACTTCGCCGCACCCAGGTCGTCGATGACCAGCAGCGGGCAGCGGGCCAGGTCCCGGAGTTCGCGTTCGCCGTCGTGTCCGGGGCGGGGCGGAGGTCGGCGTAGAGGTCGGCGGCCGTGGTCGCCTTCCAGCGCAGCCGTACCCCGGCGCCGATGAGGCCGCGGATCGCTCCGTACGCCTGGTGGGTCTTGCCCGTGCCGGTGGTCCCGGCGATCAGTAGCGACCGGCCCTTCGCGATCCCGGGCGCCCCGCCGGGGCCGGGGCGCCCGGCGGCGGCGATGTCCCGGACCCAGGCGGCGACCGCCGGGTGGTCCGCGGTGGCCGCCCGGTAGCGGGCGGGGATACGGGACTCGGCGGCCAGCAGGGCCGGGACCGGCTCCGGCTCACCCTCGGGCGTGCTGGTGGGGTCGATGCCCCGGGTGGTGAGGATGTGTGCGAGACGGCGGGCGAGGCCGCCGACGGGCTGTGGCTGGGCGTTCGGTGCGCGCATCACAGCTCCTCGGCGTAGGCCGCGGCAGGGTCGGCGGGGTTGGCCCAGGCCCGGTGACCGGGCAGGTTAGGCGGGTTTCCCGGCCGGTCCAAACGGGCGGCCGAGGTGGCGTTCATGGCCTCGTGGACCAGGCTCGGCAGCGTGCTGGGGTGCAGGGCCTTGGTCCGGTGGCGGGCGAGCCCGGCGCGGACATAGTCCGTGGCGATGCCCTCGGCGAGGAGTTTGTCCGTCTCCCGGACGAGGCGGCCGAGAACCGCGCTCGGGCGTGTGTGGGCGCAGGCAGCGGCGTACTCGTCGACGAGCTGCTTCGCCGAGGGACGGTTGCCGGGCGTGGGGGCGCTCGCGCCCCAAGCAGTAGTTCCTAGTTCCCTGTTTCTCGTTCCAAGTTCCAGGGGGTGAGCGCTCACTGAGCGCTCACTGAGCGCTCACTTAGTGCTCACGGAGGGCCGCGTGACCTGAGGTTTCGCGATTCACGGAAGGCTCGTCGCTATCTCCGTGAGGGCTCACTGAGCCCTCAGTGAGTACTCCGTGAGGGCTCGCCACGTCCCCCGTGAGCCCTCCGTGAGCCGCCCCGACCGGCACCGGGTTGAGGAGGATCGTGGATGGCGCGGTGGTGGAGTCCAGGGTGTCGTGGCGGGGGCAGGCGGGGTAGCGGGAGGCGCTGGGCCGGTTGATCCGCTGGTGCCTGCGGAAGGAAACGACTTGAGCGTAACGCTTGGTCGCGTCGCCGTCGGCGATCTCGTAGCGGCAGATCAGGTCTTGGGCGGCGAGCTGGAGGAGGTCGTCTTCGACGCCGACCGGGCCGTGTCCGGGGCGGGTGCACCAGAGGCGTCCGGCGATGACGACCGGCTGGTCGGGGAAGCGTCCCTGGTCGTCGGCCTCGGTGAGCAGGCCGAGGAAGGTCCGTTCGGCCGTGAGGGAGACCGCGGCGAGGGACTCGGAGACGAAGACTTCGGGCTTGATCGTGCGGATCCGCGCCATGGTCAGCGCCCCCCCGGCAGTGGCGTATGCCTCGGCGGCGGGACGGAGGGTGCCGGTGGTGAGGTCGAGGGCGTGGGCCTCGCCGGTCCAGTCGATGGTGGGGTGGGCGCGGATGATCCAGCGGGCGGCGGTCAGCGCCTTCGCCCGCGTGACCGGTAGCTGGTGCCCGTGGGCGTCGTAGGCGCGGAGGTGGGGGCTGGGCCAGACGTTGCCGGGGTTGCGCTGGGAGACCCGAGCGGTGACGGCGCCAGGGATCATCGCGGCGACGGCGCGGGCGAGCCGCTGGCTACGGTCGGAGGGCGCCGTGGCGGAGGCTGCGGCGGGCAGGGGTATGCGGGACCTTCCGCTGTGGTGCGCGGGCATGTAACAATTCCCTACTTGTAGGTGGAGTGGGTCGGCCGTTCTCGTCGAAAAGGTCAGCCGACGCGCTCCAGTTATGGGCATCCTGCGGGGTGCCGGATCCGGCGTTCGGGAGCGGCTAACTCCCGAACGCCGTTTCCTTTACCCGCCTTGCTACGGCGAGCCGTTCACCCTCTCCCCCTTCTTCTGGTTCCGTCCGGTCTTCGTTGCCGGGACCAACAACATATGCGTGACCTGTCCAACACTCCAGCGCGCAGAGGGTGTTCGGGAAAATCGACACCAACACGACATAGGGGCGTGGGAGGCCGATCGCCGTACACCCGCAGAGGCTCTACGGAAGCGTAAATGCGGATGGCGCTACGGTAACGAGCGCAACACCAGCAACCACACGCCGTCAGGCGCCAGACCGCTCACGTCACCCAACAGCACGTCGCTGGAGCGATACCCACAGAAGCCGCATGACCAGGGCATGCATCAGTGAGCATGCTCACGGAACAGTGCGGTGCCTCATCGCTCCCCCTCCGGACGCGTCCAACAGCTACGGCTTGGCGGCATCTCGGATTTAAGCGGGAGTTCACTTCCCCGTCAACGAAGGGATAGCCCTCCGAGGAGATGCAACGGCCAGGACCGGCAGGTAAATTGCCGGTCATCCACACACCGCCAATATTTAAAGCACCAGCCAGAGTTACCCGCACGTGAACATTGAATCGAGAGATCAATCAGTCCCCGGAAACCCATCCATCCACCGGTCGAAGCCCGAAAAAATTGAGCGCGCTCAAAAAAATGGGCACACCGCACCGCACCTCGCCGAAGACGGAGGGGTGCTCATTGGAGGTCACATGTAATTTCAGATTCAAGCAACTGTCGGGAGCCCCCCGTCGCGATCGCCACTTCAAGATCGCTTTGCCATTTCTTTGCGCCGGTTGATATTGATGACGAGGCCACCCCGAGTGCGCCTTGTGTTCACCACCCCGTGGTGAGCGCACTCCGTCCCCCCGCATCCTGGAGGAACTGATGGCCGTCGGCGCCCCCGTGCCCTTCCCGGAGCACGGCTCCGAGCCGCTGTCCCCCGGGCAGCTTCTTGGTCACCCCGGTCTCCTACGCGCCTGGCGTGCGGTTGCTGGCGAGAAGCTGGGGCTCGGAAGGCCGCTGTCGCAGACCGAGGTCGCGGAGGCCATCGGCCGGAGCCGGGGCTGGTACCAGAACCTGGAACGCGGGGCCCGACCGAAGATGGAGCGGGAGGTCCTCGACGCACTGACGAAGACGCTACGGCTCGGGCCCGACGAGTACCAGGCCCTGGTGCTCGCGCTCATGGACGGAGCGCTGACGACGATCCCCACGTCCCTGGGGAACCCGACCGTTCGCCGTGACCTCCAGCAGCTGTTGGACCACCAGCTGCCAAACCCCGCCTACCTCACGGACCAGGTATGGAACATCATCGGATACAACACCGCAATGGCGGCGCTGTGGCCGTGGGTACGCGAGCCCCGAGCGAACCTGATCCGCTGGGCGATGCTGAGCCCCGAAGCCCGCGTCCAGTACGTCAACTGGGACCACCACGCGACCGAGTACACCAAGCTCCTCCGCTTCGCGAGCACCCGCTACCCACACGACCCCGGGTTGTCGAAGCTCATCACGGAGGTGAAGGCGGATCCACGATGCGGGCAGTTGTGGGACACCGACGTGGCCGCCGTCTCCCAGTCACGTGACGGCCACCTCTTCCAGATGTCCCTGCCGTCCTTGGACAACCAGCCCCTCGACGTGATCAGCCACGTACTGTTCCCCGCCTCGCTACCCGGCAGCCGCGCCACCGTCATCACCTGGGCCGGAACCGACGAGGACGACACCCCCGTCTCCTCCCCGAGGAGAACGACCACACCTTGGTCGTATCTGCCTCCGGCCGTAACCGCCTACACGGCGCGCCAGAGCATGATGGCCGAGATGCGAGCTGATCTTCCTTCCAGCACCGTCGGGCCGTCCGCATCTGCGACGCCCGTATCCAGAGCCTGCGCAGCCGGATCGAGGCTCTCACCCAGGTGCGCGACGAGTTGGCCGATTCGAATGGCTCGGAGAACGCAAGAGCGCCAGCCTGACGCCAGCGCTCCGTAGCGGTCTCGACCGAGTTCACGGCCCTGACTCGAACCCTCCGCAGCGGTCACGATTCGGGCGCGAGGCCAGGCGTGTTCGCGTCGCGGGTGATCGTGTGCTCGTCTGGTTCGAAGGCTTCGGCGACCGGCCTCGGACGCAACGGGCTCGCGCGGGGTGTTCACGGGGCTGGCATCTCCTCTGATGCGTCGGTGAGAGTCTCGGCCAGCTGCCACAGGCTGGCGTCGTCGAGACCGCATAGCCGACGGAGACCGTCCTGGGAGACGGGGCGACCGGGGTCGCGGTAACCGAGGAGGGTGAGCCGGGACCCGGGGTGACGATGACCGAGCAGGGCGTGGATATCGGCCGGGTGCCCGCTGGTGGCCAAGATGATCGGGGCCCGGGTACCGAAGTGCCTGGCGAACGCGCCCGGGGCGAGGGCGAAGGGGTGGATGCCTTCCTCGGCGAGGACGGTGAGGTCGTGGACGTGGATGTACCGCAGGCGGAGGCTCGGGCGTTCGGCGCGTATCCGCTGGGCCAGAGTGGTCAGGGCCTCGGCGGGCAGGTCGCCGGCGGAAGTGAGGATCAGATCGGGCTCGTCGGCCCCGGTGTGGCTGAAGTGGGGCCAGATCGCGATGCCGTGCCGCAGTTCCTCGTCGAGGGTCGCCAGCGGGTGGTGAACGGCCGTGTGCTTGCCGGCGATGACGAGCATGCACCGGTCGAGCTTGCGCAGGGCGAAGGTGAGGGCGGCGGCAGTGCGCGCGGGGTCGGCCGGGGTGAGGACGTGGAGCGTGGGGTCGCCTCCGGCCAGGAGTGCTGTGGGGAGGCTGGGGTTCTGGTGGGTGAAGGTGTTGTGCCAGCCCAGGCTGGTCAGGAGGTAGACCAGGCTCGGCAGCGGAGCGAGCCCGGCGTGGCGGCGCACCGCGCGGTGTTTGAGCTGCTGTTGGACGAGGCTGAGGGTGATCGGCGTGAACGCCTCGTAGGTGGCGACTAGCGCGTGCCGACCGGTCTCCGTGTAGCCCTGGGCCCAGGCGTGGCACAGCTCCTCGTTGAGCACTTCCACCGCCCACGGCACCGGGTGGCCGTGCTCGTCGGTGAGGTCGATGCGGTTGGAGGCCAGCTCATCGGGGCTGAACACGCGGAACGGACCATGCTCGGCGCGGGCCCGCAGGACCTCGGGAATCACCCGCGCGAACGGGCGCCCGACGGCGTGGTCGGCGATCTGAGCGGATGCGGCGATACACCCGCGGGGCGCCGGAAGGACGTCGGACTCGGGCCGGGGGCGGGGAAGCACGGGCAGGAGGTGTGGCCGAGGCCCGCCGCTGGAGGTCAGGAGTTGGCCGGGCCGGTAGGAGGACAGCCATTCGGCGAGCACGTCGAACTCTGCGGGCACACCGGCTGGGTCACGGAGCGGTGTCTTGTGGACCGCTGGGGTGCCGACGAAGGCGGTGGGGGCGCCATGGCCCTTGTCCAAGGTGAGGACCAGCACGCTCGACGGGCCGCGGGTGCCCAGGGGCTGGGCGGCGGTGAGCGCTTCGGCCAGTGCCTGGCGAAGCTGGGGAATGTCTCGCCCATCGCCGTAGACGGGTAGGTGACCAAGGCCGGTGAAGTACGTGGTCAGTTCGGCGCGGGTCAGGGTGGACAGCATGCTCGCCCCGCCCATGCGCATCCCGTTGAGCAGGACGACGGGCAGGACGGTGCCGTGCTCGCCCGTACCATGCAGCGCTCGGACAGCGAGCCAGGAGGCAGCGGTCGTCCCGGTCTCACACTCCCCGTCGCCGATCAGGACCACGGTCAGCCGGTGGGGCGCGTCGAGCACGGTGCCCTGCCCGATCGCGAGAGCGGGGCCGAGTTGGCCTCCGCTGTGCAGGTGGCCGGGGATCATCGGGGTGATCTCCCCTCCGATGTCGGGCCTGGGGAAGCCGATGACGAGTTCGTGCAGGCCCACCGCACCTTGGCGCAGGTCGGGTTGAACGTGGCCGAGCCAGCCGGTGAGGTAGGCGTGGGCAAGGGCGGACGGGCCAGCGTGCCCGGCACCGTGCAGCACGTGCAGTTCGTAGCCGTCGGGCACAACCGCCTGGAGCGGGCCCAGGGCAGCGAGCATCCGGTTGACAGGCGGGCACACCCCCCAGTGGCCGGCCGGTCGCCTCTTGACGTCGGCCGAAGTCAGGGGCCGTGCCAGGAGCGGGTTGTCGCGTAGGTAGAGCTGGGCGAGGCAGAGGTAGTCGAGCGCGTCAGCGACGGCGGACACCGATGCGTCGGGCACGGAACGGTTCGTTCGGCGGGCGAGGTCAGCCCACATACGGGCCTCCTGCCTGGGCCAGAGCGGCCTCGACGGCGCGGGCGTGTACGGTGCCCTCCCGCCGCAGAATCGCGGCGGCGCCCGCGGGGCAGTCGACGACGGTCGTGTGCCGACCGTGCGGGCAGATCCCGCCGTCGACGACCGCGGCGATACCGGCCCCCGTGAACCGATCGAAGGCGGCGACCTGTCCGGGAGTGAGCGCCGGGTGGTCCTCGTCGCCGGCAGCGGGGGTGGAAACGCTGCACACGGCGGCGGCCAGCGGCTCGCCGACCACGCCGACCAGGTTGCCGAGGACCCCCTCGGGGTGTCCGACGAGCGCCGGCGAGCCGACCGCCGCGAGGCGCTTCACACCGGATTTCCAGGGAAGACGCAGTGCGAGGTCCCCCGGCCACAGGCCGCTGGCCAGCAGGCGGGCGTCGTCGCTCAGGTCGAACAACGCGTCGGCCGTGGCCGGGGAGTCGAGCAGGAGCAGCAACGGCTTGGTGCCGGGGCGTTGCTTGGCGCGGAAGACTGCGTCGGTGGCGGCGGAGTCGGCGGCGCGGGCGCACAGCATGTACCAGCGGGGCGTGGGCAGGGCGACCACCTCTCCGGCGACCAGGAGCCGCGCGGCGTGGGACAGTTGGCCGATGGTGAGGACCTTCACCGCGCTCTCCCTCACCTGGTTCCGGGGCGGGCGAGGGCGGCGAGCGTCGGGTACTCCAACCACGGGTCCGATAGGGCCTTGAGCGCGAGGTCCAGATGGTGGACGTGGCTGACCCGGAAGTACGCCATCACCCGGGGCGTGCCGCTCACATTGATGCCGACCCGGTGGGGGACGAGGTGGTGCATCACGATCACGTCGCCTGGATCGGCGGTGAAGGCGGTGCCGTCCTGGACGTCGATGTCGTCGGGGGTCTGGGCCGGTTGCCCGAGGACCCAGTCCGTGGCGAAGTAGTCGGCCATTCGGTGGTGCCCGCCGGGCACGTAGTGCAGAGCGCCAGCGTCCGCGGTGGCGCCACCCTCCAGGACCACGCCGACGATGAAGGTGAACGTGCGCAAGTCACGGGGCTCCAGGTGGGGGCAGGAGACGCCGTCGACGTGCATCGACTTCACCGGTTGTCGTGCGCCGTCCGGCAACCGGATCTGGATCTGCGCGCGGTTGACCGGAGCCGTTGTCGCGGGTCGCAGCAGATCACTGGCCAGTTCCGTCAGGCCGCTTCGCTGGTAGAGGGCGAGCAGGTCGGGGTGCTGTTCCAGCTCGGGGGCGAAACTTCGTTCGGTGTAGGCGGTGAGCCGTGCGGGGTCGTACGCCTCCTCCAGCCAGTCGCCGACGAGGTCGCGGGCCCGGGACAGCGGGTCGCGTGGGATCAGGCCACGGCGTATGAGGACTCCGTCGTCCACGAACCGTCGCAGTTCGTTGTAGCTCCATGTCGCGGATCGGGGCATGTGGATCTCCTTCCGGAGGGATGAAGAGCCAGGGCGGGGAGGGGCCGCCCCGGCGAGGAGGAAGTGCGAGTCAGCCGCGCTGGCCGAGGACGACTTGGAAGGAGGCATGTTCGACCAAGCCGCCGGCGGTGGCGTGCTCGTCGAGCAGGGTTCGGGCGCGGCGTTCGAAGTCGTCGACCCGCTCGCCGAACAGCGGCCGGGCGGCGAACGAGGTCGAGTACAGGTAGCCGATGACCGTCTCGGTGCTCCACTCCCGTTCGACGGCGATGGTGTGTTCCTCGACCCGACCGAACGCGGACCGTGCGAGGACCTCGCGGTACGGCCGGTCATGGGCCGCGTACGTCCGGTCCTTGCCAGCCCGTCGCTCGACACCGAGGTACTCCTGGATCAGGGCCCGCAGGGCGTCGGTCCACTTGGTGCGCGCGGTCCACAAGCTGCCGTCCCCCATGATCGCGACGGTCGCGTCCGGTGCGGTCATGCCTTCGAGCCGCGACAGCACCACACCCTGGTCCATCCAGTGGAACGCACGGCAGATCGTGACGAGATCGGCCTGGTAGGAGGCGGGCGGGGTGAACATCTCGGCCCTGGTGTTGTGCAGGCGGACGCTGATCGGCTGCCCGGCGAGGGCCTTGCCGGCCTCCTCGAGCATGCCCTCGTCCTGTTCGACGACGTCGATCTCCTTCGTCTGCCCCACCAGGGCCAGGGGGACCTGTCCGGTGCCGGACCCCAGGTCGAGCAGGGCCGCGTGCTCCCGGCCGGTCAGCCGCGGCGCGAGCAGTTCGACGGCTTCGGCCGGGAGGCCGGGTCGGTAGGCGGCGTAGTACGGGGCGGTGCTCTCGAACTTGCTCATGGGGTATCGCTCCTGGCGGTGCGGGTTGAGGGAAGGAAGGTCTGCTCGATGTGCCGGACCGCACCGGCGAGGTCCGGCACTACGGCGACCCGGCCGGGGTGCTCGGCCAGCAGCCGGAGCTCTCCGGCCGACGGCAGTCGCGAGGTGATCCACAGGGCCTGGGCCCCGGCCGCGAAAGCACCGCGCACGTCGCAGTCGAGGCTGTCGCCGACGTGCAGCACCTCTGCGGGGTCGCGTCCGTGCAATCGAGCGACAGTCTGCACGGCTCGGGGGTCCGGCTTGGCGAACCCGAGCTGCCACGACGGATGATGGGCTCGGAGGTGGGGTGCCAAGAGGGCGGCGACGTCGGTCCCCCGTTCGTCCCAGTAGCTCACGTTCGACAGGGTGACCACAGGAACGAGCCGGGCAATTCGCGCCACCGCCTCCACCGTGCCGGGCCACAGGGCGAAGCGGGGTGGACGGTGGTCGCGAGGGAAAGCGGACGGCGTGATGCCCAGGGCGGCGCATACCGTCCGCGGTGCCGTCTCATCGCTGTGTGGGTCCAAGGTGTGCAGGATCTGCTGCACGATCCGCTTCGCCCTCCGGACCGGTAACGGAGACAGTGCCACGAGGCGTTGCGTCAGCGTGGTCCCGAACGGCTCGCCCAGAGTGTGTCCGATGTCGAGGCTCACCAGCCCCACCGGCGCCACCAGGCTCACGAGCGATCCGCCAGGGTTGCGATGATCATTCCTATCCGTTCGGTGCGCACGGCACCCGGGACGGCTTCGCGGAGGAAGGACAACAGCTGTCGGGCTTCGACCGGCGTCCAGCCGTTGGTGTCGACACCGGCCTCGGCAGCTGCCCGGGCGAGGTCGTCGGGAATTGCGGGCACACGCGACCCGTGCGGCATCCGCAGCGTGCCGTTCCACGCCCTGCCTTCACGTGTCCGCGGCAGGGCAAGGTCGAGCGGCGAGAGGACAGTGACGTCGTCGAACGTCATTATGCGAACCGGGAGTTCAGGCAGCCGCACCGGGTGGTCGAGGCACAGGGTCGTGGACAAGAACGTGTCGTATCCGTTCAACCGCTCGTCCACGAAGAGCAGCACCAACCCCTCGCGCTGCTCCAGGTGCCCGTGGACGGCCAACTCAGCGGTGTGCCTGGGCATTACTGGCGCACCGCCGTCCCGAGGCCGGGCCGGTCAGGGAGGGCGACGTGCCCGCCGTCCGGCTGGAGCGTGCCGCGCAGCGCGCGCTGGCGGCGCGGCTCCCACACCATCTGGTACTCCACCGCGCCCGCCATGTCAGGAAAGGCGGCGGACAGGTGCACGGCGGGCAGAAAGGCCCGTCCGTGCAGGTGGACCGGCACTCCCACCTCGTGGGCGGCGCCCAGCCAGCTTCGCGCCTCGGTGATGCCGCCGCACCACACCGCGTCGAATGTGAACGCCTCCGGTCGACAGTGCTCCAGCAGCGGCACAGCATCCTCCGCATGGGCCAGCCGTTCGCCGAACGCGACCCGAAGCCCTTCCGTCTGGCCGCGCAGATGCGAGTATCCTGCCCGATCGGTCCGCGCCAGCGGGCCCTCCACCCAGCGCACGACGTCAGGGGTGAGGAGCGGTGCCACCTTCGCGGCCAGCCGGTGGCCCCATGAACCCAAGGCGTCCACCGCCACGCTCTGCCCCGCCCACGCCGCCGCTCGCTCGGCGAGCAGGACGACTTCGTCGGCTTCCGCGTCCCGCAGCGCCCACTTGGTGAAGGCGAATCCCTCGGCGACCGTGGCCTTCACCGACTCGGCGGCCGATGCGCGGCTCAGATCCAGGGAGAGCCAGGAGGCGTACACCGGCACCCGCTGTGCGGGGCGGTCGCTGAGAAGCGCCGCAACCGGGAGGCCGGCGAGACGACCGTGGAGGTCCCACACCGCGCAGTCCAGCGCCCCGACCGCCCAGCGACCGAGTCCCGCTGCGTGCGGGCCGAGTTCGGCGAGGAGTCCGCGCAGCAGACCCGTGTGGTCGGTCACCGCGTGTCGTAGCGCACGCTGTCCGAGCCGGGTGGCGACGAGCGCTGCGGGCAGTTCGTCGACCGGGGCGAACACGCCGGTCTCCCCGCGGGCCTCGACCACCACCGCGAACCGGCTGTCGCCCGCCTGGTACGGGCCGGCCACCCTGTCGTCGAGGCACTCGACCCGGACCCGTTCGATGACCGTGTCAGCGGGGTCCATCGACGAGGTCCTCTCCCGCGTAGGTGAAGTACCACAGCGGCCGGTAGCACTCCCAGCCCACCGGCTTCAGCCCGGTCGGCGCCATGGCCCGCTCGATGGCCACACGCGCCCGCAGGTAGTACTCCAGGTTCTCCCCGCCCGGCGTCCGCATGGCCTGCATGATCACCGTGTGCGCCTGGAACACCTGGAAGTTCGGGAAGGCGCTCACCACGCTCGCCAGCGCGTTCACCCCGCGCACGAGGTCGTGCATCGGGTCCAGTCCGACGATGTACGTGTACGAGGTGTCCAGCCCCGCTGCCCGCGCCCGCGCCAGCAGGTCCGGCATCTGCTCCGGCCGCAGGTCGGCCTTGGTCGACTTCATCAGGGCCGCCCGTCGGGTGAAGTGCTCGGCCGTGAGTCTGAGCACGAACGGCGAAACCTGCGACGCGATGGCCGCGAACGCCTCGTCGCTGCGCAGCACGGAGGTGAGGAAGCCGATCCGGGCTCGCGCGCCGATACCGGCGCGTTCCAGGGCTGGCCGCAAGGCAGTCAGGTGGGCGACTGCGGCCTCCTCCCGCTCGAAGCAGCCGGTGGAGACGGTGACCTCGGTCAGTTCGGCCAGGTTCCGGCGGGGGTGCTGCGCACCGAGTACGCGCAGGAGCTCGTCAAGCCCCTGCTGTTCCTGGAGCCGCGGATCGGCCGCGGCTTCCAGGGTGTTGGGACACCACCCGCACCCGACGCACCGGCTCCGGGCGTTGGGGTTGAGGGTCGCGGCCCGACCGTTGTTGCGGAAGTAGCCCCCGACCGCCTCGTCGGCGTCGATGCGCTCGACGTGTGCGACCAGCTCACCGTTCAGCGAAAGCTCGTCGCCCCGGAGCCGGAACGGACTGGTCGACCGGTTCAGCGGAACGATGATCTGCCAGGGGACTTCGGGGCGGCGCGCGAGACGCAGGTTGACCCGGGCCCGGTGGCGGTCCAGGTCGGAAGTGATCCCGTGCAGGTTGACGGCGATCATCAGCACGTCCTCGACGGGCAACGCGTGGGAGAGTGCGGCCCATTCCAAGTCCTGCAGGCGGACGGCACCGACCGCGCCTTCCGAAGCTGTGGCCTGTTTCTTGGGTAAGTGCGTCATGAAGGACTCCAACTGCCGTTGGGAAATCGGGTCGTTGCTGCGGTGCGAAGCAGTGGGCTACGTCGTCCCTCTCCGGAGGCCCGGCCTGGGAATGGACGACGCGAGCACCCACTACTCTTCGACAGGTGTCCGGTCCGGGACCGTGGCGGCGGCACCGGGGTCAGTTGAAGACCCGGCTTCGGTCACTACCACGTGTCCGATCAGGATGAGGCCGGCCAGGTTCGCCCCGATCAGGACGAGTCCGGACGTACGGTCCTCCGATCGCCGGGACCAGGAGATCTTCGCCCTGGCGTGTAAGCGCGAACGGCTCATGAGGCCCCCCGGGAGGCAGGAGACCGCGGGAGGCGGAGGCGGTCCGGCATCGGAGGACCCTCGGCAGGGGGCCGGCGCTCAACCGATGCTCCGTCTCGGCAGTCGGCGGGGGGAGACAGGAGACAGTGGGACATGCCACTGCCCCGGAGGACGCGGCGACCGACGCGGTGGCGCGCGCGGCGCCGACTGCACGTCGGATCGCGAAGCGTCCCCGTCCCGTGCGTGTCAGGCGTAGGTCTGATCTCAACAGCCATATCGCTCCGTAGTGAGGCAGAAGGGTGGGATGTTGGTTGTTCCTGTGGGTCCGCTCGATGCCGCAGGGCGGGGGGCCACGGTCCGGTGCTGAACAGCCGGCTGCTCCCGATACCGGACGGAGGGCAGACAGACACGGCCTTCACGGCGAGGGTTCCTCGCCCGGGACGTCCAGTTCCATCCAGACCGTCTTCCCTCGTCCCGGGCCAGGTTGGACTCCCCAGCGCGTCGCCAACGCGTCGACCAGGAACAAACCCCGGCCTCCCTCACGCTCCTCGCTCGGAGGACGCTGGAGCGGCTGCCCGTTGGAGGGGTCCTGCACTTCGACCCGAAGGACTCCGCCGGCGTGGATGACCTTCACCGTGAACGTCATCAGCACCTGGTGTCGGCAGCCGTGGGTCACCGCGTTCGCCATCAGCTCATGGGCTCCCAGGACCACCGCGTCCGCGATCCTCGACAGTCCCCTGTCCGCCATCAGATGGCGGATCTGATGCCGTCCCCGGGTGACCGCGGCCACTTCCGCCGGGTACTCCGTCACCACCTCGAAGGCACGTTCGCCAGGCGAGAGCGGCACGGTCCCGGCGTGAGCCCCGGGATCAGCGCCAGCGAGGCGTCGGACCGCCATCTCCAGGGCACTGTCCGGTCGCTGACAAGCAGCTTCGAGGGGGTGCACCTTCATCAGCTCTCTCTCAGCCCTGGTTGGGCTCGATCCGGTCGCCACCCGCCGGAAGACTCTTCTCGGCAGGCGGCAGGCGGCAGGCGGCAGGTCGGTCCGCAGACGACGAAGGCCAGAGCTCTCCCCCTGGGTGACCCTGGGGTAACCAGAGCCGGCGTCCTCGACAGCCGTGCCGTACGGACGGCTCCGCGGCGGGTTCAGCCGCAGGGCTACGGCGTGGCAGATCCGACGCCCGTACCCTCCGGTACGGCGCCGTCCACCGGGACGGGAAACCCGGGAAGCATGGGAGCGAGGGGGTTTCCCAGGGCGCGCAAGCACACGCGGTCGCCGTGGAACTCGGTACGGGCGTGGAGCCAGCGGCTGTTGTCGATCAGGTAGCCCTGTCCGGCGCGCAGGGTGATGCGTTGCTGAAGGGATTCGATCGCCGAGCGAAGGTGGGGCAGGTACGGGACGAGGAGGGGACTGAACGAGGCGAGGGCGTCCTGGCGCAGACGGACGGAAACCCGGTCTCCTCGATAGCGGGTGAAGACCTGGGAGGGATGTCCGCCGCCGTCACCGTAGAAGGCGGTTCCCGGCAGGGTCATCGCCTCGAGCGCCTTGGGGGCGCGTTTGAGGAGCCAGGTGTGGAGGGCAAGGCCGTCGGTCAGGAGTACGTCCCCGCCGGAGAGAGCGGGCTGTTGGCAGACCAGGAGCATCAAGCGGGGAGGGCAGGGAAGGCTGGAGCGCTCGGTGTGCGCGTGCAGTTCTCCGGTGCCTAGCCCCGCAAGCCCGGGATGCCGGGAGGCGGCACCCCTGTCGCTGATGGTGGTCAACCCGTCCAAGTCGCTGTCGCGGTGCGGCACCAGCATCATCACCTGTCGGGCGAACGCAAGGACCCTCGCCCGGGTGTCCAGACCCTCGACGGTGACCATCCCCCGCGACTGCAGGAGTTGCCACACGGTGGAGGTCCGCCCGGAGTCGGTGGTGAAGGGCTCGGGGTGTACCTCGACGGAGGTGAGCGAACGGATCGTCATCGACGTGCTCCTCTGGAATCCGGCTGGACGCCCAGCATTCGTACGAGCAGCGGCTGGCGTAAAGCGACAGATTGTCGACCCAGACAAAACCGGCAAGACCGGCTTCGTTCTGCGGGCGGGTGCTACGTTCCACGGGACATGTCCGCCCTCACGTCCCAGGGACAGCCCATGTACAAACCGTCGCTGTGGCCCGTGTCCGTCAAGGGCGTTGCCCTCGATCCCCGGGAGCGGGTACTGCTCCTGCACAACGAGCGGGACGAGTGGGAGCTGCCGGGCGGACGGCTGGAGATCGGGCCCGAGGGCCACGGGTCGGCTCCTGCTGACGAGAGTCCCGGCACGGCGCTGGAACGGGAGCTGTCCGAGGAGAGTGGTTGGACGGTGAAGGCCGGGCCCCTGCTCGATGGCGGAACCTGGATCTACGAGCCGCTTCCCGGCCGTCGGGTGCTGATCGTCACCTACGGCTGCACGGTCCTGACCCCGGACCGCGCACCGGTGCTGAGCCACGAGCACAAGGAGATCGGGCTGTTCCACGAGCACGAGGTAGCCGACCTGGCCATGCCGGACGGCTACAAGCGGTCCGTCGCGTCCTGGTACGCCCACCCGGGAAGGTAACCCTCCGTGGATGCCACTGCCTCCGCTTCCGTATCGGCCATGCGCCGATCGATGCGGCTGGTCTCCTGGCGTTGGGCGACACCGGAAGCCCAGGCCGTCCTCGCCACGCGCAATCTGGCTTCGATCCTGAAGTACTACCGGCGTGTACACGGCAGCAGCCAAGTGCAGACCGGCGAACTCCTGGGCTACGACAAGACGTACGTCTCCGCACTCGAGTTGGGCAAACGGCAGCTCAGTGATGTGGGAAGCCTGCGCCATGTCGCCGAGAGGCTCGCTCTGCCGGCACACATCCTGGGTGTCACCGACCCAGTCGACACCGATCACAGGTCCATGATCCAGTTCGGCGTCTCCACCGTGCGGCTCGCTGAGGTGGCCCGCCAGTGCGGGCACGCTACCGAGGCCGTCGCCGAGCTGTGGCCGCTCGTCGCCCGCTTGGAAGCCCGCGCCCGGGACGGAGGCACTGAGCGCGATGCCCTGCGGCTCCTTGCGCACGCCCGGATGAGTCTCGGGACGGCCCTGGGCAACGTGCTGCCCGAGGAACGGTTGGCCACCGCCGCGCATTGGACCGCCAAGAGCGTGGATGTCGTCCGTGCCTTCGACGACCGGGCCCTCATCACCACCGCCCTGCGCATGCACGGCAACGAGTTGCGCAAGGCGGGCCTGATCGGCGCCGCCGTCGACCGGCTCACCCGTGCTGCGGCCATCGCGCCCGGCCCCGAGGAGCGGGCAGCGGTACTGCCGCTCCTGGCCCGCGCCGCCGGCGCCCTCGGCGACGCGGTGCTGTTCGACCAAACCGTCCGAGAGGCCCACCAACTCCTCGACAAGGTCGAGCACACCAGCCTCGTCAACCCCAGCGCCCTCTACGAAATCCGCCTTCGGGGCCTCGTTTCCACAGGCCGCACCCGCGAGGCGATACGGCACGCCGAGTCCGCCCCACCGACCCCGGCCATCGCGGTCGCACCCCAGTGGCGTGTCATCGAACTCATCACCACCGGCCGCGTCCACCTGCTCGCCGGCGACAGCCGGGGGGCCACCCAACTCCTGGCCACGGCTGTACGCGAGGCCCGGGCGCAACGCCTCCCACACCAACTCCAGCGCGTCCAACGCGCTACCGCCGACAGGCTGCCTGATACCCATGACGCGGCTACCCACGCCTTGGCTCAACTCCGCACCGAGATCGCCGCCTAGCCGAAGTTGATTGCCTCGCGACCGGGGAGCATCCAGATGCGCCGCTCCCGTCGAGCAGACGTCACTCTTCTGAACGGGCATCAAGATACCTTCCTCCAGCACGGTTCGACGTGGACGCCTGGTGCAGTGCCACGAGTCTGGAGGCGGTCTGCTTCGCGGGGCATCGCGGTGGCGATATCGCTGCAGCGATATCGGTCTCCACCCAGCCTGGGCGCACGGTTGGGGCATGCTGGACCGCGAGAAGGAGAGTCGAGGTGGACATGCCAGAGAAGGTCGGGCGTGCATGCGTGGGGTGCGGGCAGCCGATCAGCCGGTACAACCCGGATGCGTACTGTTCCGCCTGCGCCCGGGGTGGGGCGACACCGACGATTCCGGACCGGGCCTGGCGTGATGAAGAAGTGCACCGGGCCCTTGCCACCTGGGATTTCGGGACGGTCCTGCGTCTGGTTCGGCGCCGTTCCGGGCTCTCGCAGAAGGCCGTACATGAGCTGACGGGACTGACCCAGAGCTTCATCTCGGACGTGGAGCGCGGACACAAGCAGGTCAACGGCCGCGAGGCGATCATCGATGTCCTGTCCGGGCTCGGCCTTCCCCCAGACCTGCGCCCCCTGCTCCTCTCCCCGTTCGCGCAGGCCGAATCGCAGCGGCGCATCGAGGCCATCGACCCGGCTCAGCCCTGGACTGCGGCTCGTATGGTGGCGTCACTGGAAGCAGCCGTCGGAGGGGCCATGAACGGATTGAACCGCCGCGGTGCGATCGCCGCCATGGGCGGGGCCGGACTCACGCAGTACATCCTGCAGGCGGCCATTGCCCCTCCCGAGGCCATGGCCGCCGTCCGGAACGGAATCAAAGTCTCCGACCAACTCCTCACTGGTCTGCAGTCCACCACCGACGCTTTGCGGCAGGCTGACGCCAGCCACGGCAGCGGCAACCTCGCCCGTGCCGCCACGGCGCATCTGAGAGTCCTCCTTCGATTTCTGAAGGAAGGCGACTTCAACGAGGCGATTGGTCGACGTCTCGCGGCGGTGGCGGCGGACACCGCGATTCAGACCGGCTGGTACCACTTCGACGGCGGCGCTCACGCCGTCGCCCACAACCTTCTTCTCGGCGCCCTGCGTGCTGCCCATGCCAGCGGCGACGGCAGGCTGCGAGCCGGGGCGCTGTCCTTCCTCGCCATCCACGGCTACTCCGCCGGCAACCCCCGCGACGCCATCACCGCCGCGCGCACCGGCCGTCAGGTCATCGCCGACAAGGATGCACCCGCGCTGCACGCCATGCTCCTCACGCGCCAGGCCCGAGGGCACGCCCGACTACGGGAAGACCGGCAGGCACGCATCGCCCTGGAAGAGGCACAGGCCCTGTGCGCCCGCGGACGCGGAGAGGACGATCCGCACTGGTTGTACTGGATGAACCCCGGCGAGGTCCTGGGCCAGACCGGCAGCTGCTTGCTCGACCTCGGTCGCCCCGACCAAGCCGCCCACTCCTTCGCCGAGGCCCGCAACGCCCTCAGTCCGGACGAGACCCGCACCCGCGCCCAGTTCCTCTCCCGCGCTGCGACAGCCCAGATGCGTGCTGGCGACGTCGACGCCGGCTCTGCCACCGGGCACGAAGTACTCTCCCTCGTCGCCGGAGTCCGCTCCGCACGACTGGACGACAACCTCGCCCTGATGCTCTCCGAGGCTGGCCGCTACTCCTCGGTGGCACTCGCCCAGGAACTCCTGGAGCACGGTCAGGCCGTCCTGAAGGAGCGTGCCGCGTGATCCTGGTCCTGTGGGACATCGACCGCACTCTTCTCTACACCGGCGACCTCGACCGACGCGTCTACAAGGAGACCTTCACCAGCGTGGTGGGCCGCTCCCCGACGGCCCTACCTGCCCGTGGCACCGGGGTCACCATGCCCCTGGCCGTCCGCGAACTCCTTCGCGTCAACCACGTCCCGGAACAGAACGTGGAGACGTTCGTCGCCCGCATCGTCGCCGAGCTTCCCGAGCGCCTCGCCAGCCATCGGGAACTGCTGGTCAGTGACGGGATCATCCTGCCCGGAGCCGTGGACGCGCTCGCCGCGGTCCAGCAGGCAAGGCACCTGATCCCCACCGTCGTCACCGGCAACCTGCGAGGCAGCGCCGAGACCAAGCTGTCCATGCTGGGGCTCATCGGCTACCTCGACACCACCATCGGCGGCTACGCGTCCGACGACCCTCATCGTCCGGCTCTCGTCCGTATCGCGCAGGACCGGGCTGCCGCGAAGCACGGAGGCCGGTTCAACCGCGACAACACAGTGATCGTGGGGGACTCCCTCGAAGACGTGCGCACCGGCCTGGAAGGCGGTGCCAGGATCATCGCGGTCGCATCAGGAACCACCAGCGCTCAGCAGCTACACGACGCAGGAGCATCGCACGTTCTGCCCGACCTCACCTCCGCTACCGCCCTCCTCCGCCTCATCGCCGAGGCCCAGCCCACGTCCTAGGGCCTGTCTGACAATTCCCGTCGGACCAGCGAGCGTCCGTCGAGCTGGCAGCCCGGATATGCGCCGACATCTGGCGGGTATTGCCGGGCAGGACCTACGAGCGGCGGGCCAGCAGGTGGGCGTCGAGGAAACCCCGTTCAGAGGCCGGATCGTGGAGCAGCCGGGCGAAGGGATCGAGACCGGCATCGGCCAGCAGTTCGGCGAGGCTATCTGCCGGCCAGCTGTAGGCGGGCGCCACTTTGTGGTTGAAGCGAACCGGTTCTTGTCCGTCGGTCCCGAAGAAGGAGACCAGGAGCAGGCCATCCGGCGCCAGGACGCGTACCTGTTCGGAGAGTAGCTCCGGCAGCTCCCCCGGAGGGGTGTGGATCATCGAGTAGTGGGCCAGCACGCCGCCGAGCGCGCCGTCCTCGATCGGCAGGGATTCCATCCGCGCCTCTTGGAAGCGCAGCGCCGGATGGGCCTGCCGGGCGTGGTCGACCATGCCGGGGGCAAGGTCGAGTCCGAAGGCGTCCAGGCCCAGTTCGTGCAGCATGGCTGTCAGATGTCCGGGCCCGCACCCGACGTCCGCTGCCCGCGGGTTGCCCGTCGCGCGCACCAGTTCGGCGAAGGTGCCGATCATGGCCCGGGAGAAAGGTTGTGTCTCCAGCCGGTTTGCGAACAGCGATGCGTACAGCTCGACGACACCGTCGTAGGCCGTCCTGGTGTCGTCCTGATGATTTGCCACGGGCAGGACTCTATAGCCGGTCTGATAATTGATCTTGTGGCGGGTCGAGGTGAGTTGACGGATGCGGCATGGGGGCGAATAGAGCCCCTGTTGCCGCAGGTGGACGGACGCGGCCGTCCGTGGCGTGATCACCGGCAGGTGGTCAACGGGGTGCTGTGGCGGCTGCGGACCGGGGCCCCGTGGCGCGACCTACCCGAGCGGTATGGGCCGTGGCAGACCGTCTACGAGCGGTTCGCCCGCTGGGAGGCCGATGGCACATGGGCGAAGCTGCTGGAGCACGTCCAGGTCCGTGACGATGCGGCGGGCCGGGTGGAGTGGACCGTCGCCGTCGACTCCACGGTCAACCGGGCCCATCAGCATGCCGCAGGCGCCCGTAAAAGGGGGACGTGGACGGGGACGAACTGGAAGATCCGGGCCGCTCGCAGGCGTGCCAGGCACTCGGTCGGTCTCGGGGCGGGTTGACCACCAAGGTCCATCTCGCCGTCGACGGCCGGGGGCTGCCGCTGTCGATTGTGCTCACACCCGGAAACGTCAACGACGCCACAGCGTTCGCCGATGTCCTCAATGGGGTGCGCACTCCTCGGGCCGGCACGGGCCGTCCGCGCACGACACCGGACCGTGTGCTGGGTGATAAGGCGTATTCCAGCAGGGCCATCCGTCATCTGCTGAGGCGTCGGGGTATCGCTGCCACGATCCCCGAGCGCCGCGACCAGGTGGCCAACCGTCGGCGCCGGGGGCGCCGCGGTGGTCGGCCACCCGTCTTCGACACGGAGATCTATCGCGACCGCAACGTGGTCGAACGATGCTTCGCTCGCCTCAAACAGTTCCGCGCGATCGCAACCAGGTTCGACAAGCTCGCGAACCGGTACCGCGCGGGAGTCGTCCTGGCCTCCCTGATCCTCTGGCTCCGTGAAGCGGCCAGGTGATCATTTGTCAGACAGGCCCTAGCGGAACTACCCGCCCCGGACTGCATGTTCGTCACCACCGTCCTGCAGGCCCCCCAATTCTCAATGGGAGGCTGTACGTCCTCAGTGACCAGCAGCTGTCCCTGACCCTGCGCGCCCTCGCCGCACTGACGGAGTCCATGACCGTCATGGTCACGTCTCAGCCCGAAAGCTCCGTTCGATACAGTCAAGGACCTTGATCCGGGCCTTCAACTGAGCTTTCAGCGCTCGTGTTTGCCTTCTCGCCGCGTCCGGCTCGGCGGGAAGGCAGACACGGGCCAGGGCCGTGAACTCTTCGCGGAGGGCGGGGTCGAGTGCGGCCTCCGGAAGGCGGACCATCACCGGATAGGCGGCGATCTCGCTGACGTCCCACCTTCCGTCGGGCGCGTTGGTCGCCCAGATCACCGTGCCGCTCTCGGGTACGAGGGTGAGGCTGCATCCCGGTCCGATCAGCCGGGCGAGCCCCGGCAGGGGGATGCCACGCGCGCCAGCGAGGTCGGCTGCCGCGTGGGCCGTCGCGACGCTGACGCGGGCGGTCGCGTTCTGGACGAGGCGGCGTCGCTCGACGAGGTCGTGCTGGGGGGTCGCGTTCGCGATGCGGGCGTGGTCCTCCGCTCCGGTCCAGTTCACCATGACCAGCCGGTGGTCCGGGCTGGCGGCCGGGCTGAGGACGTGGGTGACGGCGGTGACGGGCTCCCAGCCCAGGGCGGGCAGGCTCATCCGCAGGGTGACTCCGTCGGCGTGCTTGCGTACGCGGGTGGACGCGTCCCAGATCGCCCGGACGTCCGGGTCGGCGCAGACCTCGTCGACAAGCGTGGCGATGCGGGGGTCGGTGTCGCCTCGGTGTACGAGGGCGTATCTGAGCTGCTGCACGCCGATCTCCGATGCGTGGCGGTGCCAGTCGTGCACCTGCGTGCGCGCTTCGCGGCTGAGCAGGAGCCATCGCATCAGGTTGGCGCCGGGTTCCAGCAGCCCGGGCCACAGCGCGGCGGCGGCGCGGGAGTAGGACGCGACGGTCCACGAGGTGTCGTAGACGACGGCGGGAGCCGTCCGCGTGGCGACCAGCAGGTCCAGGAGAGCCGTCGGCTGCGTGCCGTCACCCTCGGGAGGCTCGGAGGTTTCCGCGGAGCGGCCGACCAGGCCGGCGAGGGTCTTGCGTTCCGCGGGGTCGAGTCGGAGGGCTTCGGTGAGCGCGGGAAGGCACCGGGCAACCTGAACGGGAGCGGCACCGGTCTCCAGGTCGCGCACCCATCTCTCGGACCGGCCCACCGCAGCGGCGAGCGCCTTCTGCGTCATCGGCTGTCCGTGATCGCCAGCAGTAGTCCGCCACGCTTTGACGAGGTCGCCAAGCCTCAACGCCCGGCCGATCCGCGGAGCGGCGGTCGGCGACGTCGGCCCGTCACCCTCGCCGCCGCGGGCTCGGCGACCCGTAGGAGGAACACTCACTGCAATTCCTTGATCTTACGCAAACTGGGAAATCGAAAATCGAATAGACACTACGCGATTCGAAGCGCAATTCAAAACCCGCATTCCGTCGTGACGGGCGCCCGCTCCCCGGGCCCCGCACCGGCAGGTTATCTGCCGGTGCGGGGCCCGGGAAGATCCCCTTGAAATAGTCCGCCGTGCCGTAACCAATTGCTCGTCACATGCCATCGAATTCAGGCATGTTCAGGTAGAGGGGAGAACGTCGAACCTTGATCTCGCATGCGTGAGGGCGAGGTCTGTGTTGCCAGTACGAGATCACCGATTTTCGCACCAGTTGACGGCTGCGCGGCCCAGAGTTTAGGTTCAGCCCAGCCGCGGCCAGAAGTGAAATTCACCATTACCCAAGGTCGTGTCACCAGAGGCCAGGACGCGCCCTCTCTCTTTCGGTATGATCTCGGTCGCGCGCGGGCACACCATCGTCAGGCTGGGAAAATGCTACGAGCAGGCAACCAGGGAACGGGCGCTGCAGACCTGACCAACGTAGACTCCCAATCCGTGCGAGCAGGCCACCGTCGGCCTTGGCCTCCCCGCCCCGCATGCCACCGCCCCCGGGGTGAACCGGCGACCTCAGTCCTGGCCTATCCCAGACCGGACAGGAGTGGCCCGCCAACGGACGGGATCGTCGGCATCGATGGCCACCACGACCCTGCGGTGGGCGAGGGGTGTCACCGACCTGGGCCGCCAGCAGCTGTGGAAGAACTCTGTTGGACCCCGCCACCGCGAGGGAAAGGCAGGCGGCGCCTTCCGGGTGGCCGAACCAAGCCTTCACGCTCGCGTGCTCCCCCACTGACCAGGGGCCGCGGTACTCGCCCATGTCGCCGTAGCTCCATGGGAATCGGGCTCGCTCTGGTGAACCACTTCACTCAGGCGGCGGCCGTCGCCGGTTGCGCCCGGGTTAGCCTCATGACCGCGACCGAGAGGTGCGGGGAACTTCTACGAGCGTCCGGGATGGCGGGCGGGACCCGAGACGAGCACGCGGGACGAGCTCCTGAATATGGCGAATTGTAGGGACTCCACAGGGCCAGGGGAAGTCGGCCGGTGGTGCCCCACAGGGACTCCCGCGCACCACCGGCTCCACCACGACTCCCCGCGCACCCGCCCCGCCGGGGGCACGACGGAGACGGCAGCCCGATCAGGGGCGACGGGGCCCCATCACGACCCCATCTGATTACTCGTCAGTAAAGTCAGCGTTGGGTCAGCATTAGGTTTACCTAACCCTGCCACAGGCAGCCAGACCTAGGACTGATGACAGCCTGAGCGAGCCCCGTCGAAGGGGGCGTCCGCCCCGTGCGGCTCCCTCCGTCAGGGCGGTGCAGCCGCACGAGGAAGCCGGATGCATCGCCCCCCGAAACGCCAGGTCAGCCCGTCCGCCCCCGCTTCTTCAGCTGTCCCGGCGGGAGTTGGGGCGCGGGCAGCGCAGCACCGTCGTACCCCTGCACCTCGCCGAAGCGGGCGCCGTCCATCCAGTCCGAACGCGCCTGGACGATCTCCTCGTTGCTCCGTCCGACGAAGTTCCACCACATGATCAGCTCCTCGGCGAACGGCTCTCCGCCGAGGAGCATCAGGCCCGCGTCGGACTCCGCGCGCAGCGGCAGCTCGGACCGGCCGCAGCCCAGGTAGAGCATCGAACCGGGGAGCACGGGGACACCGTCGACCCGGACCTCACCCGACATGGCCAACACGCCGTACTCGAAGTCGGGCACCAGCGGCAACCGCACATCCGCCCCGGCCTCGAGCGCGAGGTCGGCGCCCACGATCGGGGTGTACGTCGTGCCCGGTGAGCGGGAGCCGTCGAGGTCGCCCAGGATCACGGTCGCCGTCAGACCGGGGGCCGTGACCGTGGGGAGCGCGCTGTGGTGCTCGAAGTGCGGCTCCACATGACGGTCACTGTCCGGGAGCGCCACCCAGAGCTGCGCGCCGTGCAGGAAACGGGCGTGCGACTTCGGTGACTCCTCCGAGTGGCTGATCGCCCGACCGGAGGTCATCAGTCCCAGTTCGCGCGGCCGGATCGTCTGGAGGCTCCCGGTGCTGTCGCGGTGCAACACCTCGCCCTGGTGCAGCCAGCTCACGGTCTGGAGTCCCATGTGCGGATGCGGAGGCACCTGCATGCCCGGTTCATCCGCGATGTCGTCGGGGCCGTAGTGGTCGACGAAGGCCCATGCGCCGATCATGCGCCGGCCGAGGTTGGGCAGGAGCCGTCGGACCTCGGTGAACTCCCCGAGCTGTACGCGACGCGGGCTCAGCAGTTCGCGAACGGGTTCGGCGACGACGAATCCCCGGCCTCCACAGAGCGCGGGTTCCGGTGCGCGGTCAAGGTTGCTCATGTCGGACAACTTAGCGGAGCGGTGCGAACGGGGACCGGTGCCCCGGCCCGGTCCGCGGGGACCGACGGCGCCGGGGCGTCGCTCAGGCGTCGAGCGACAGTTCGAGCAGTTCCTCCGGGGGCCGGAATCCGTGCCGCCGGTACAGGGGGTCGCTCCGCTCCGACGGCCAGACAACCAAGGTGTCGAGCGGGGCGCTGCGTGCGTACTGGGCCACTGCGGTGAGGAGCGCCGAGCCGGCTCCCCCGTTGCGCCGCGCGGGGGTGACGTAGAAGTTCGTCACATAGCCGAGGGGGGCGTCGTCGCCGTACGGCTCCGGCACCTTCTCGACCAGGTGGAGGAACACCTGGCCGAAGACCTCGCCGTGCGACTCGGCGACCCAGGCCAGCCAGGTGCCGTGGTCGAGCCGGTCGCGGATCCACTGCACGGCCTCCTGCGGGGGACCGACCGGAGCGGGGCGCCGTCCCGCGTGGTCTTCGTGCTTGAACGCCCAACGCAAGGCGGCCAGCGGGCCGGCGTCGGCGGGGCGGGCCGGGCGCACGGTGAAGTGGGAGGACATGGGGCGAGTCTCCCTGATGCACCGTGAGCGGCGCAGTGCATTTCCTGCGGGTACCGCTGGACACGCCCGCCCCCGCCCCGGGCGCCGGGCCCGACTCCGCCTACCGGCCGGCAGTACCGGCCCGGCCCGGTCAGTCGAGCATCGCGCCGGGCCGTAAACTCGCGGGATGGCGAAGTACTTCGACGTGCACCCCGAGAACCCCCAGCGGCGCATGATCAGCACGGTGACCGACAGCATCCGGTCCGGTGCGCTGATCGCGTACCCCACGGACTCCTGCTACGCGCTGGGCTGCCAGGTGGGCAACCGTGAGGGCCTCGCCCGGATCCGGTCCATCCGTCAGCTCGACGACCGGCACCACTTCACCCTCATGTGTCAGAACTTCGCCCAGCTGGGGCAGTTCGTACACATCGACAACAACGTGTTCCGTGCCGTCAAGGCGGCGACGCCCGGCCGGTACACCTTCATCCTGCCGGCCACGAAGGAGGTGCCGCGCCAGCTGCTGCACCCCAAGAAGAAGACGGTCGGGGTCCGCATCCCGGACCATGCGGTCACCCAGGCCCTGCTCGCCGACCTCGGGGAGCCGCTGCTGTCCAGCACCCTGCTCCTGCCGGGGGAGGAGGAGCCGCTGACCCAGGGCTGGGAGATCAAGGAACGCCTCGAACACGTCCTGGACGTGGTGGTGGATTCGGGGGACTGCGGGACCGAGCCGACGACGGTCGTCGACTTCTCGGACGGCGAGCCCGAGATCGTCCGCCTGGGCGCCGGCGACCCCGACCGCTTCGCCTGACCCGGTCGGACCGGTCCGCAACCCGTCAGGACGGCCGGGGGACACCGGGCAGCGGCAGCCGCAGCCCGACCCGTTCGAGGAGGACCAGTCCGCCCACCCCGGCCGTCGTCCATACGGCGAGGACGAGGGCCCCGACGAGCACGCCGTCGCCGTGGAAGTAGGCCAGCCCGTTGACGGCCCGCACCCCCACGCCCACCGGAAGCACCTCGGAGAAGGGCGCGAGCCAGGAGGGCAGGAACTCGGCGGGCAGACTGCCTCCGCTGGTCGCGTTGCCGACCGTCATGAAGACGACGGCGGCGGCACTCGATCCCCACACGCCGAGCGCCCGCACCAACAGCATGGTGGCGGCGCCGACCGCCGTGGCGACGAGCGCCACCAGCGCGGCGACCCCGGCGAACGGGGCGGGCAACGCACCGAACGCCGAGACGACGAAGGCCACGGCCAACCCCCCGACGATCCCGAACGCGGCGAGGCCGGCCAGCCGCCGCCGCACGGACACCCCCGGGGCGAGCTGGTAGGTCATGATCCCGAACAGGTACCCCGCGAGGACCAGTCCGAAGGTCGTGTAGAAGACCGCGAGGCCACGGGTGTCCTGCGGTGAGGCGGGAACGACATCGGTCACCTCCAGCCGCTGACCGTCCTCCTGGGCGAGTTGCCCCAGTCCGGTGGTCACCAGCGTGGTGACCGCGGGTCCGTGTGCCCCCGCGTGGAGCAGTTCCGCACCGCCGGGGCCGGGTGCGTACGCGGCGAACACCTCGCCGTGCTCGACGGCGTCCCGGGCCGCCTGCCGGTCCGCGACGGGCTCCACGCGGAAGGTGTCCGACGGCGGGTCCGGCAACCGGTCCGCGATCTGCTGGGCCGTCGCCGCGGTGCCGACGACGGCCACCGGCAGGTCGCGGGCCACCGGGGCGTGGAAGGCGGAGAGGTAGACGCTGATGAAGATGGCGCCGATGGCCACGGCGACGGTCACCGGCAACAGCACCGGCCGTGCGGCGCTGCCCGCCCGGCGGGCGAGGGTGCGCCGCTCCCGCCGGGGCGGCACGGTGGGCGGGGGGCGCTCCTGCGTGCGGAGCGCGCTGGGCGGTGTGTCGGGCATGCTGTCCGTTCCTCAGGTCGAGTGGCTGGCTGCGCGGGCGCGCCCGGCCGCCGAGGGGCGGTTCCGTGGGGCCGATCGGCCCGTTGGTCAGGCCGGCGCGTGCGCTGTTTTCGCCTCGGCGAGCGCCCGGGCCACGGGCACCACGTCTCCCACGGCCATCTCGATGCGCTCGTAGACCTCGGGGTTGAGGATCGTCGTGCCGTCGAAGTCACCGGCGCTGAGGTAGATGCCGGCCGGCGCGGTCCACGCCTGGAGGAAGCCGAACAAGGGCCGCATGGCGTGCTCGATGACCAGCGCGTGGCGCTCGCTCCCGCCGGTCGCGGCGAGCAGCACCGGTGTGGCGGCGAGTCCGTAGGGGTCCACCAGGTCGAAGAAGTGCTTGAACAGCCCGGTGTACGAGCCGCGGAAGACGGGGGTCGCCGCGATGACGAGATCGGCTTCCTCCACTGCGCGCAGTGCGTCCTCGGCATCCGCGCCGAGTCCGTCCCGTTCCACGGTCGTGGCGAACGCCGGTCCGAGGTCGTGCAGTTCGATGAGTCGACTCTCGGTGTCGGTCCGTGCCGCCAGTGTCCGCAGGATCAGTTCGACCAGGGCCGTCGTCTTCGACGGTGAACTCAGGGTGCCGACCACGGCGGTCACCCGCAGGGGGCGCGTCATGACGCCACCTTCGTCCCGGACGCCGCGAGGGCGGCGATCTCCTTGCGGACGACGGGTGCCACCTCGGAGCCGAGCAGTTCGATGGACTTGAGCGCCTCGCGCTGCGGCAGGTTGCCGAAGCCCAGCTGGATCATCATCCGGTCGTGCCGGAAGAGTGCGTACTGCGCCATGATCTTGTCGATGACCTCCTGCGCGCTGCCCAGGAAGAAGGCCCCGGCTTCGGTGGCCTGTGCCTCGTAGGCCGGCTTGGGCATCGAGACGCCCTGACCGCGCTGGTGGTGGTTGGCCATCCAGCCCGCCTGGAAGTACGGGTGTGACACCTCGATCGCCTCCTGGTGGGTGCGGGCGACGAAACCCGGGGAGTTCACCGACACCTTGAGCACGTCCGGGTCGTGTCCGGCCTGCTCCGCCGCCGACCGGTACAGCTCGACGAACGGGGCGAACTGTCGGTAGCTACCGCCGATGATCGCCAGCGACAGCGGGAGGCCGAGCCGTCCGGCACGGACCACCGAGGCCGGCGTGCCGCCGACGGCCACCCAGACGGGCAGCTCACGGTCCGGACGCGGGGTGATGTCGGCGTCCACCAGGGCCGGTCGCAGTGCGCCCCGCCAGGTGACGGGGTTCTCCTCGCGCAGCTTGAGCAGGAGGTCCAGCTTCTGCGCGAACAGTTCGGAGTAGTCGCCCAGGTCGTAGCCGAAGACGGGGAAGGACTCGATGTAGGAGCCGCGTCCGGCGATGATCTCGGCACGGCCGCCGGACAGCAGGTCGAGGGTCGCGAACTGCTGGAACACCCGGACCGGGTCGTCGGAGCTGAGCACGGTGACCGCGCTGGAGAGCTTGATCGAGCGGGTGTGCTCCGCCATCGCCGCCAGGACGACGGCGGGGGAGGAGACCACGAAGTCGGTGCGGTGGTGCTCGCCGACCGCGAAGACGTCCAGGCCGGCCTCGTCGGCGGCCTTCGCCTGCTCGACCAGTTCCCGCAGCCGGGGCCCGGGGGCGGGCGGCTGACCCGTCACGGGGTCGGGCGTCAGCTCACCGAAGTGGTAGATGCCGAGTTCAAAAGCCATGAGAGGTTCTCTCCGCTGGTCAGGTCCGGTTAGATCGTTAGTTGCGCAACGAACAACATGGAGAGTGTACGGAAGTATTCCGCCAGGTCGGGGCGGGCCCGGCGCGAGTGTCCGGGGTCAGATGTGGACGCCCTCTCGTGCACGGCGTCCCGGATGCGGCGCAGCTCGCTGCGGAGGCCGTGGTGGATGGGCTTCAGCCGGGTGCCGGTACCGCCGGGCACGGGTGGTGCCGGAGGGGGTGCTCGGGCTCCCCGGGGCGGGTCGATTCGTCCAGCAGGTCGGCGGGTTCGGCCGGGTCACGCGCCCGGCCGCCCTGGGGTGTCGTGGGGTGCGCGGATGGGGACGGCTCAGCAGGCGTCGGCGCCGTCGTCGAAGCCGAGGGTGCGCCAGATGTCCGCGAGGGAAGCCAACTGTTCCTCGCTGAGCCGGTCGAGGAACTCGCGCCGGAGGTTGGTCAGATGCACCTTCCGTGCCCGCCGGTACGCCTTCTTGCCGCCTTCGGTGAGGACGGCGTCGAAGCCGCGCGCGTCGGTGGGGCACTTCTCCCGTACGACCAGACCCTGGCGTTCCAGGTCGTCGACGATGCGGGTGAGACCGCTGCGACTGATCAGCAGGGACGCGGCGATGTCCTTCATCCGCAGTCGCCCCTCGGGGGACTCGGCTAGGGTCAGCAGGACCTCGAAGGAGGACATGGGCAGCCGCTCGGCCGCGACCAGCCCCGCGTCCAGGGTGCGCAGCAGGCGCAGGTGGGTGGAGAGCAGGCCCAGCCAGACGGCGCGCTCCGTGGGGTTGAGCGGGCGCGAGGGCGAGGCGGGGGCGCCGGCGCGCTCCGCTGACCCGGTCTCGGTGTTCAGGCTCATGGCCCCTCCCAGCTGGTGTGTTCCACGACGAATGATAGGCGGGGCCACGCGGGGGACGGCCCGGCTGAGGGTGCCGCCGGGCCGTCCGGTCACCATCTGGGGTCAGCCGCGGGGCTGCGGCAGGATCAGCTTCTCGAAGCCGGAGACCATGCCGTACTCCAGTCGCAGGGCCTCCAGGACCGAGTAGGCGTGGTACTTGGTCATGACGTCCGCACCGGCGAGCCGCTGGGCCCAGGTCTGGCCGTTGTCGGTGACCTTCTCCAGGGTCTTCTTGGTGACGTAGTTGGTCATCTCGTTGAAGTAGTTCTCCCAGAGCACCCAGGCGTTGCTGAATCCGAGGCGCTCGATGTACTCCAGCTCCTGCCCGTGGTCGAGCGCCTCCTTGGAGAACTCGACGATGTCGTTGGTGTAGTCCCGGGACGCCTTGGCGTCCTCGGGGGTGCCGTACCGGTTGACGTGGCCCGAGACGACGCCCTTGAAGTCGTACTGGAGGATCCAGTCGTGGGCCTCCGCCCAGCCGCGGATGTTCTCCGAGGCGTCGCAGTGCTTGAAGGCGCTCCATCCGGGACTGATGATGTCGATCGCGGCCAGCGCCTTCTGCTGGGGCGCGTAGATGAAGATGTTGCCGGGGGTGTGGTTCACGCCGTGGTAGTCGAGGTCGAAGCGGACGCCGTTGACGACGAGGCTGTCGCTGCTGGTGATCGTCTCGGTGGGAACGGGTATGCCCTGCTCGCCGCCGAGGTCGGGCCAGCGCTCGATCATCTCGCGGGTGTAGTCGTGTGCGATGACCTTGGGCTTGGCGTCGGCGAAGATGCCCGCGGCCCCGATGTGGTCGGAGTGCCAGTGGCTGTAGATCAGGTGGGTGACCGGCTCGTCGGTGACCTCGGCGATCGCGCGGTTCAGGTTCTCCCCGAGCAGCGGCGGGGCGTCGACCACGACGACCCCGTTGCCGGTGCGGACGAACATCGTGTCGTACGCACCCGACGTCACGTAGTACGCGCCGTCGTTGATCTCCTCGACGTGGTAGCCCTTGGCGAGCCGCCCGGGGAGGAACAGCGCGCCGTACCCGTCCGCGGGGATGGGGCGGTAGTCGGCGAGCGTGTTGAGCGGCATGCCGGCCGCGCCCAGCTGGTGACGGTCGGTCGGGGTGCCGGGCTTCTGCTGGTCGTTCATGGTGCGTGTCCTTGCTCTGGTTCCGTATCCGGCCCGGGGGACCGGAAGCGACGGGGCGGTGGCGCGGTCGGCGCCGCCGTTCCCCAAGGGGTGGGACTTCTAGGCCCCGATGCGCAGCACGGGCTTGATCGCTGCCCCGGTCCGCGTGTCCGAGACGGCCTCGTTGATCTCGTCGAAGCCGTAGTGCGTGATGAGCCGGTCGAAGGGGAACCGTCCGGCGCGGTAGAGGTCGATCAGCTGCGGGACGAACAGCTGGGGGATCGAGTCGCCCTGCGCGATGCCCCGGACGGTCCGCCCGCCGAGCAGCGCGTTCATGTTCACGGGGGCGTGGGCTCCCGCGGGTGCTCCGCCGATGAGCGCGGCGGTGCCCAGGGGGGCGAGCGCGTCGACCGCCAGGGTCAGCATCTCGGGGCGCGCGGTGATCTCCAGGACGTAGTCGGCGCCGCCGTCGGTGATCTCGGCGATCCGTGCGGCGGTGTCCTCCTCCTTGGCGTGGACGGCGTGCGTGGCGCCGAGTTCCCGGGCGAGGTCCAGGCGTTCCGGCACGATGTCCACCGCGATGATCGGTGCCGCTCCCGCGATGCGGGCGGCCATCACGGCGGCGAGGCCGACGGTTCCGGTTCCGATGACCACGACCGAGGCGCCGGCCGGCACCGCCAGTGAGTTCAGGACGGCGCCCGCCCCGGTCTGGAGCCCGCAGCCGAGCGGCGCGAGCAGATCCAGCGGGATGTCGTCGGGCACCTTGACCACGTTGCGCTCGGTGGCCAGGGAGCGGGTGGCGAAGGAGGACTGGCCGAAGAAGTGGCCGTGCACCTCCTCGCCGCTCGTGTCCGGGCCGCGGTGCAGTGCGTTGGTGCCGTCGAGCCGGGAGCCGCCGAAGTTCGCGGGGAAGGAGACCGCACAGTAGGCGGGGTTCCCGCTCAGGCACGGCGTGCACCGCCCGCAGGACTGGTACGACATGACCACGTGGTCACCCGCTGCGACGGAGGTGACCCCGTCGCCCACCCGCTCCACGACGCCCGCGCCCTCGTGACCGAGTACGGCCGGGAGCGGCACGGGCAGTGCCTGGTCCCGTACGTGGACGTCGGTCTGGCAGACGCCGGTCGCCACGACCCTGACGAGGACCTCATCGGGACGCAGGTCGGTGTCGAGTGCGAGGTCCTCGAAGACGAAGGGTCCGCCCTTCTCCCTGACGACCGCCGCCTTGACGGGGGTGGTGGGGGAGTGCGGGGTGTCGGGTGCGTGCGGGGCGGGGCCGCCTGATGCTGCCGCCATGATCGATTCTCCCAACCGGATGCGCTCCCCGGGCGGGCCTACGGCCACGGGCGGGGGCGGTGATCCACGGGCCGCCGAAGCGGCTGGAATGGGGGCCGGGAAAAGTGCGGCAGCGGGCGGCTGTGCGTCTCTCGGTGCCGGAATCCGACCCCATATAGTTCGTTGTGCAACGAAGAATAAGCACATCTTCGGTCAAGGGGCAAGTGGCTCGAACGTGCTCCGTCCGTCGCCCCCGAATCCATGGGAATACTTGCTTCCGGTTGGGCGCTGACCCCTTTACAGTTGGTTGCGTAACGAACTACTCTCCCGGCTGGCGGTGGGACCTCCCAGGACGTACGTGCCCCGGGCTCGGTCGACACACCGCGGCGACCGGGCCCGCCGGCTCGTCCACTCCACCGTCCCTCCGCATCCCGGGGCGCGCACCCCGGGCCACCGCGACCGGCGCCGAAGCGCCCTACGGCTCCCCGAGCCGCCGGGCGCCCGGATCGACCGGTCGAGGCCCCGCCCTCGTTTGCACACCAGGAGCAACCGGATGACCACCCAGAACACCACCCACGCCCGCAACCTCATCGACGGCGTCTGGACGGACTCCACCGCCGTCGGCGAATCCCTCGACCCGGCCACCGGCGAGGTCCTCGGCACCTACGCGGACGGCGGCACCGACGAGGCGAAGGCCGCCGTCGACGCGGCCCGGCGCGCCTTCCGCACCGGCAACTGGGCCCGCGACCGGGACCTGCGCGCACGGGCCCTCTTCGAGATGTCCGACCGCATGGCCGAGCGCCGCGACGAACTCGTCGCCCTGCTCTCCCGGGAGAACGGGAAGATCCCCGCCGAAGCGGCGCTGGAGGTCGACCTCACCATTTCCAAGATCCGCTACTACGGGGCGCTGGCCCTGACGGAGTCGGGGCGCGCCGCGGAGGTCAAGCCCGGCCTGTACTCCATGACCCTGCGCCAGCCCGTCGGGGTCGCCGGCGTCATCGCCCCCTGGAACTCGCCGGTCATCCTCTCCGTGCGCTCCTTCGCGCCGGCCCTCGCGGCGGGCGCCACCGTGGTGCTCAAGCTGCCCGCCCAGACCGCGTTGACGAACCACCTGCTGTACGAGATCGTCGCCGCCACCACGGCCCTGCCGCCCGGGGTGTTCAACGCGTTCACCGAGTCCGGCAGCGCCGGCGCCCGCCACCTCGTCGCGGACCCGGGCGTGGACGTGATCAGTTACACCGGCAGCACCCGGGTCGGGCGCGCCATCATGGCCGACGCCGCCGCCTCGCTGAAGGGCATGTCCCTGGAACTCGGCGGAAAGACCCCGATGATCGTCTTCGACGACGCCGACCTGGACGCCGCCGTGCCCGTCCTCACCAAGGCCATCACCACCTTCACCGGCCAGTTCTGCATGACGGGCAGTCGCATCCTGGTGCAGCGCGGCGTCGCGGACGCCCTGCGCAGCCGACTGTCCGCGGCACTGGAGGCGGTCCGGGTCGGGCCGGGCACCGACCCCGCCAGCGAGATGGGCCCGCTCGTCGACCTGGCCAATGCCGACCGCGTCGACCGCGTGGTCGCGGACGCCGCCGAGTACGCCGAGGTCCTCGTCCGGGGCGGCCGGATCACCGAAGGACCGCTCGCCCGGGGCGCGTTCGTCCGGCCCAGCCTCGTGGAGGTCCAGGACGTCAACCGGCCCATCGTCCAGCAGGAGGTGTTCGGTCCGGTCGCCACCTTCGAGGTCTTCGACGACGAGGCCGACGCGATCGCCCGCGCCAACGCCACCGAGTTCGGCCTCGCCGCCAGCGTCTGGAGCCGTGACGCCGACCGGCCGCTGCGGGTCGCCCGCGAACTAGAGGCGGGCACGGTGTGGTCCAACACCTGGGCCGTCATCGTCGACCAGATGGAGGAGGGCGGCTTCAAGCAGAGCGGCGTCGGCCGCCTCAACGGCGAACGGGCCCTGGAGGAGTTCCAGGAGATCAAGCACATCGTGCACCCCGCTCCCCGCGCCGCCTGACCGCGCGGTGCCCCCGCCGAGGGCACCGCACCCCGGCGCCGTCCCCACCCCGCTCCGAAGGAGGCACGTCATGTCCACAGCACCCGCCGGTTCCGACCTCACCGCACAGCGGACCATGCGGGCCTTCCTCTCCGCCGCGCGACTGCTGTCCGAACAACTCGGCAGGGAACTGCGCCGCGAGAGCGACGTGTCCCAGATCCACTACGAGGTCCTCGCCTGGCTCTCGGACGCGCCCGGACACAGCCTCCCGATGACCGCTCTGGCGCGCCGCACCGGCGTCTCCACCAGCAGGCTCTCCCACCTCGTGGACCGACTGGAGCAGCAGGGTCGGGTCGAGCGCCTCGCCAGCCCGGCCGACGGGCGCGTCCATCTGGCGCACCTCACCCCGGACGGGCTGCGGGCCCTGGAGGACGCCGCCCCCTGGCACGCGGCCTGTGCGCGCACCCGGCTGTTGGACCACCTCAGCGACGAACAGCTCCGACAACTGCACGCGATCAGCGAACAGTTGCAACACCACCTCACCGCGCGCGGCACGCTGCACGCCGACCATGAACGGGACCCGGTGTGACCACCACGACCACGGACGCCCCCCGCGCCCCACCGGCCACCGCAACACCGTTGCTCCCCCCCACCCCCTCCGAACCGCCCGAGCCCCTGACGTTCCCGAAGGAATCCCGAGCCCATGCCCAAGCCCAAGATCGCCATCATCATCGGTGCCACCCGTCCCGGTCGGGTCGGTGGCTCCGTCGCCGAGTGGGTGCACCAGATCGCCAGCACCCGTGACGACGCCGCGTTCGACCTCGTCGACCTCCGTGACGTCTCGTTGCCCTTCCTCGACGAAGCGCTGCCCCCGTCGCTCCAGCAGTACGAGAACGAGCACACCAAGCAGTGGGCGGCCACCGTCGACGCCTACGACGGATACGTCTTCGTCACCCCCGAGTACAACCACTCCACCTCGGCCGTGCTGAAGAACGCCATCGACTTCCTCTACACCGAGTGGAACAACAAGGCCGCCGGATTCGTCGGCTACGGCAGCGCCGGCGGCTCCCGCGCCATCGAGCACCTGCGGCACATCATGGCCGAGGTCCAGGTGGCCACCGTCCGCAACCAGGTGATGCTCTCCCTGTTCAACGACTTCGAGGACTTCACCACCCTGGAGCCGCAGCCCCTCCAGACCGACGCCGTCCACGCGATGCTGGACCAGTTGATCGCCTGGAGCTCCGCGCTCGCCCCGCTGCGGACCAAGGGGGAGTAACCCCGCAGCACCCGAGGGACGGGGTCGCCCGCACCGCGGCCCCGTTCACCCCTTCTCACCGCCGCCCGGCGGCGGTGAACTCAGCTGTTCGTCCAACTCGTCGAAGACCAGGCCCTCGCGTCCCGCGTACCCCGTGCGGTAGGCGACCCGGGCGACCAGATGGGCGGCCACCGGCCCGGTCAGCAACTGGAAGAAGCCGACCAGCCCCAGCGTGCCGAGGTCGATGCCGCTGCGCAGCCGCAGCGCGACGCCCATCAGCACGAGCAACATCCCGAGCGACTGCGGGTTGGTCGCCGCATGGCTGCGGGAGAGCACGTCGGGCATCCGCACCATGCCGATGGCACCGAGCAGGCTGACCGCCGCGCCGAGGAACAGCAGCACCGCCCCCGTGGTGTCGGCGAGTTGGGCCCACGAGCTCATCGCCCCTCCTCCCCGGCCCGGGGCAGGTCCGGCGCCCGGTCCCGCACGGCGATGAACCGGGCGATCCCCACCGAACCGGTGAAGCCCAGGAAGGCCAGCACCAACATCACCGGGAAGTAGAAGGCGTCCCGGGTCAGCGCCGACCGCACCGCGATCCCCGCGATCATCAGCGCCGCGCACACATCGAGCGACATCGCCCGGTCCAGCATCGACGGCCCCCGCCACACCCGGTACAGCACCAGGGCCCCGGCGAGCAGGATCATCACCGCAGCGGCCACCAACAGGACCCGGTCGACCGTCTGTGCCGCGCTCACCGTGCGCCCTTCAGCTGCGGCGGGGGCTGCCGGACCCGGGCGATCTCGGTCCGGTCGCCGAACGCCCGCACCACGAGTTCCTCCATGTGCCAGACGGCCCGGCGCGCCCGCTCCGGCGTGGCCGGGTCGTCGGCCTCCAGCACGTGCACGAACAGGGTTGCCTGCGAACGGTGCACCTCGACCACGGAGCCGTCGGGCACGTTGGAGACGGCCAGCGCCGTGGCGGTGAGCATGAGATCGCTACGGCAACGCAACGGGACGGCGAGGACGGCCGCCCTGAAGGGCCGGTTGTCGAGCATCTGGTGGGAGACCTTCAGACCGGCCGTGTACATCTCCCACAACAGCCGGACCGTCAACCGGGCGATGCCCACCGGATGCAGCCGCAGCCCGATGTTGACCAACGGCAGCGGGAACACCAGGCACACCGTCACCGCCACCACCACCCCGGTGACGGCGTTGGCGAGGCTGAGCGTGCCCCACAACAGCATCCAGACCACGGTCAGCCAGGTGATCAACGGCAGGTCGAGCACCCGTCGCCGGCGGCCGACCACCACACAGCTGTACGGGGGGAGTCCGGGTTCGCGGAACCGGAGCGAGATCACGGGGACGTCATCGGCCGAGCACCGCCTCGATGTAGGGGGAACGTTCCAGGAGTTCGGCCGCCGTCCGCTCGGTGAGGGTGGTGAACGGGTCACCCCACACCGTGTAGGCCAACGACAGCAGCACCAGTGCCACGGTCGCCCAGGTCATGCTGCGCGGCAGCCGGTCGGTGGTGGTGGTGATCGCCCGGCCGGAGAGCGTCGCGGTCACCGCCTGCCCCGCGGGCGCCGGCCGGCGGGCCGCGCCGTCGCCCTCCTCGGGGGTGTCGGACCCGTCGTCTCCCGGGTCGGTCTCCTCCAACACCGTGCCCCGCGCCGGACGCCCCGGGGGAGCGGCCCGCCAGAAGGCGAGGTTCCACACCTTCGCCATGACGTACAGGGTCAGCAGACTGGTCAGGGAGGCGGCGGCCACCAGCACGTACGCGAGGACCCCGGCGTCCGCCACGCCCGCCCGCAACAGTTGGAGCTTGCCGATGAACCCGGACATCGGCGGAATCCCCGCGAGGTTCAGCGCGGGCACCAGGAACAGCGCGGCCAGCGCCGGCGCGGCCCGGGCGAGACCCCCGACCCGGGTGAGCTCCGTGGTGCCCGTGCGCCGCTCGATCAACCCCGCCACCAGGAACAGCGCCGTCTGCACGGTGATGTGGTGGACGACGTACACGATCGCCCCACCGAGCCCGGCCCGGGTGCCGACCCCGATACCGAAGATCATGTAGCCGATGTGGCTGATCAGGACGAAGGACAGCACCCGTTTCAGATCGGTCTGGGCGACCGCGCCGAGCACCCCGATCACCAACGAGGCGAGCGCCGCCACCAACAGCAGGTCACCGAGCCGGTTGTCGGGGAACAACAGCGTCTCCACCCGCAGCACGCAGTACACCCCGACCTTGGTCAGCAACCCCGCGAACACCGCGGTGACCGGGGCCGGGGTGGTCGGGTACGAGTCGGGCAGCCACGCCGCGAGCGGGAACACGGCCGCCTTCACGGCGAACACGGTCAGCAGCGTCGCCTCCAACAGCGTCCGCACCCCGAGCGGCAGTTCGGCCAGGCGCACGGCCAACTGCCCCAGATTGACGGTGCCCGCCGCCGCGTAGGTCAATGCGACCGCGGTGAAGAACACCATCGAGGAGACCAACGACACCAGGACGTAGGTCGCCCCCGCCCGCAACCGCGCCGCCGTACCACCGAGCGTCAACAGGACGAAGCTCGCCACCAGCATGATCTCGAACCCGACGTACAGATTGACCAGGTCACCGGCGAGGAACGTGCAGGACACCCCGGCCACCAGCACCATGTACGCCGGGTGGTAGACGGCCAACGGGGACTGGTCCTCCCGGTCCGCCATGCCCTGCCCGATGGAGTACACCAGGACGCACAGGGTCACCGCCGCCGAGACCGTCAGCATCAGCGCCGACAACCGGTCCGCGACCAGACTGATGCCGACCGGCGGAGCGAAGTCCCCCAGGTGCATCACGAGCGGACCGTCCCGGTCGGCCGCGACCAGCATCGCCAGCGACAGCGCCAGCACCGCCGTCAGCACGACGACGCCGACCACCCGCTGGGCACGCGGGAACCGGGTGCCCAGCGCCAGCTCGAAGCCGGCGGCGAACAGCGGCAACAACACGGGCAGCGCGACCAACGCGTTCACGGGGCGACCTCCTCGGGGTCCTCGCCGAGGATGTCGTTCCACAGGTCACCCGAAGCGTCCCGGGCCCGGGCCTGGAGCGCCCGGTCCTCCCGCAGCACGCCCCGCAGCCGTCGGCGCTCCGAGCGGTACGCGTCCCGGTCGCCCTCCGGCCCCCGCCCCCGCGGTCCGTGCCGCTCGCGCAGCGCGGACCGCTGCTCCTGCACCTCGGCGCGCAGGGCGACCCGGCGGTCCTCGATGTCGTCCATGACCTCGTCGGTTCCGTTGACCCGTTGACTGCGGTACGCCATCGCCAGCAGGAACGCGGTGGTGGCGAGCGTGATGACGATGGCCGTGAGCGCGATCGCCTGCGGCAGGGGATCGCTGACCCGCGCCGGGTCCACCCGCGGGTACAACAGCGGCGCCGCACCCGCCGTACCGCTGGCGGTCAGCATCAGGACGTTGATCCCGTTGCTCAGGATCACCGCGCCGGTCAGGATGCGGGTCAGGGCCCGCATCAGCAGCAGGACGCCGCCGACCGCGCACAACACGGCGCCGGTCACCAACAGGGTCAGACTGACCGTCACGGCCTCGCCTCCTTCGCCACCTCGTGCGCCGCCCGTTCGATCTGTTGGTCGACCCGGGCGCCGAGCGCCCGCACGATGTCCAACACGACCCCGAGGACCAGCAGGTACACCCCCGTGTCGAAGAACACCGGGGTGCCGATGTGGAAGTGGCCCAGGACGGGCAGGTGCCCGTCGTAGGAGAAGGGGTGGAGCACGGCGCCGTCGAGCAGCCCGATGACGGCGACCGAGGTGGACAGCAGCAGACCCAGGCCCGTCAGCAGTCCCGGATGGCCCGGCGCGGCGTCGGCGAGTTCATGGCGTCCCCCCGCCAGGTAGCGCGCCATCATCGCGAGCCCCGCCACCAGCCCGGCGACGAACCCTCCGCCCGGCAGGTTCTCCGCACACAGCAACAGGTAGACGGAGAGCACGAGGATGGGGTGGAAGACCAGTCGGGCCACCACCTCGAAGACCACGGACCGGTACTCGGGGGCCAGGGTGCGCCCGGCGGCCAGCCAGGTCCGCTCGGGCGCGGTGTCCTCCGCCACCGGTCCACGGGTGACGAAGTGGGAACCGTACGACCATGCGGTCGGTCCGGCGGGGGAGGTGGGCGCGGGGGGTTCCGGTGCGGTGCCGGGCACGGCCAGGGCCTCCGTGGCCTCCGCGGTGCCGGCCCTGCGGTGCAGGTAGATCAGGCTCGTCACGCCCACCGCGGCGACCGCGAGCACCGCCGACTCGCCCAGGGTGTCCCAGGCCCGGAACTCGACCAGCACCGTAGCCACCACGTCCTTCACGCCGTGCCCGGCGGTCGCCGTGACCAGCGCCGCACCGGCGGGCGGGGCGATCCGTGCCGCGGCCACCACCCACAGCGCGGTCGCCACGACCGCCGCGGCGACCAGCGCGAGCGGCACCCGCATCAGCAGCCGACGTCGGCTGATGGTCTCCTGGAAGTAGATCGGCATCCGGCGCAGCACCAGCACGAACACCAGCAGGGAGACGGTCTCCACGCAGAGTTGGGTGAGGGCCAGGTCCGGGGCGCCGTGCACCACGAACAGCAGCGCGGTCCCGTACCCCGTCAGGCCCGCCAGCACCACGACCTTCATCCGGCGCTGCACCGGGAGGCACAACAGGGCCGCCGCACAGGTCAGCAGGGCGATCGCCCCCTGGACGCCGGAGTCCCACAGCCGGGGCGGCGACGCCCCGACCCAGGGTTCGTCCACGACGAGCACGGCGAGTTGACCACCGAGCAGCACGCTCAACACGGCCGCCAGATAGACCGAGACGGAGCCGCGCTGGAAGAAGCCGGTGACCTGGAGGGCGAGCCGTTCCAGGCCGAGCAGCCCGAGGCCGAACACCCGGTCGGCGGTGGGCCAGGCGATGCGTCGGGACAGTCGGGTGACCGGTTCGCGCAGCAGGAACAGCCCGAGGCCGCCGACCCAGGCCACGGCCGACAGCACCAGTGCCGTCCCCGGAGCGTGCCACAACGCCAGCACGTACGGATGCGCGGGCTCGGGGAAGGCCGACGCGTACGCGCCCAGCAGCCCGTTCCACCAGGACACCCCGGGCCCGAAGACCAGACAGAGCAGGGCGAGCAACGCCGGGGGGCCGAGGAACGCCGCGCCCACCGGACGGACGGGAGTGTCGGCGAGTCCCGGCTTGCGGGCGAACGCGCCCCACAGGAAGCGCAGGGTGTAGGCACACGTCAGCGCGGAACCCGCGGTCGCCGCAGCGAGCGCCCAGCGGTCGGCCTGGCCGCCGTGCAGCAGCGCCTCGAAGGCGGCCTCCTTCGCGGCGAAGCCGAGCAACGGCGGCAGCGCCGCCATCGACGCGCCCGCGACCACCGCCGTCCCCGCGACCCAGGGCAGCGCGCGGCCCACTCCGGACAGCCGCCGCAGGTCGCGGGTGCCGGTCGCGCGGTCGACGATGCCGGTGACGAGGAACAGCGGCGCCTTGAACAGCGCGTGCGCGAGGACGAGCACCGCAGCGGCCAGCGCGGCGTCCCGGTTGCCGGCACCGGCGAGCACGGTGAGGAAGCCGAGTTGGCTGACCGTTCCGTACGCCAGGACCAGTTTCAGGTCGCCGAGGCGCAGCGCCCGCCACCCGCCCAGCAGCATCGTCACCGAGCCGAGCACCAGCAGCACCGGCCGCCAGGGCGGGGCGTCGGCGAACGCGGGAGCCAGCCGTGCCACCAGGTACACGCCCGCCTTCACCATCGCCGCGGCGTGCAGGTACGCGCTGACGGGCGTCGGCGCCGCCATCGCGTTCGGCAGCCACAGGCTGAACGGCCAGATCGCCGACTTCGACAACGCCCCCAGCAGCACCAGGACCACCGCCACGGACAGCGTGGTGGAGGCGGCGGGCGGGTCCGCCAACAGTTCCGAGATCCGGTACGTGCCGGCTTCCTGACCGATCATCAGGAAGCCGACCAGCATCGCCAGCCCGCCGAGCGTGGTCACCGTGAGCGCCTGGAGGGCGGACCGGCGGTTCTGCTTGCGGTCGCTGCCGTGGCCGATCAGCAGGTAGGAGAAGACGGTGGTCAGCTCCCAGAAGACGTACAGGACGACCAGGTCGTCCGCGAGCACGAGCCCGAGCATCGCACCGGCGAAGGCCAGCAGGTTGCCCGCGAACCGGCCGAGCAGGGGGGTCCGGTCGTCGAAGTAGCGCACGCAGTACAGCAGCACCAGCGCCCCCACCCCGGCGGCGAGCAGCACCATCAACAGGGCCAGCGCGTCCAGCCGCAGGGCGATCCACACGTCGTACGCCGGAAGCCACGCCAACGACCAGGACACCGCACCGCCGCGCGCGGCCGTACCCCACTGCGTCGCGGCCCAGACCACGGTGACGACGGGGGGGACCGACAGCACCAAGAAGGCCCGCGTCCCCAGTCGCCCGACGAGCGGGCCGGCGCACGCGGCGAGGAGGAAGTGGGCGAGGATCAGCGCCGCCATACGGCCCCGGGAGCCGAAGGACCGCGCCGGGCGACGCGAGGGACATCACTCATGAAACATAGCTATAAGCCGCGGGGCCTTTTGGCGTTCCGGCACGCCGGAACATCCGGGAGCCCCGCCGAGGTGCCCACCGGTGGCCCAGCGCACGCCGTGCGGCTTCCTCGCGGTCCGGGTACCGCGCCCTCCCGCGGTCAGTAACAGGCGAACAGGTCGTACACCGGCCAGTAGCTCCACCCCGAAACGGTTTCGGCGATGTCCTCCAGCATCTCCACGAACTCGGCGGCGGAGCAGTCCTCCCCCGGGCGGCTGTTGCCGAGCGCGGCGAGGGCGAGCCCGTCGTCCCGGATCAGCAGGTGGGCCAGGGTGCCCGCCATGAGGCCGCGGTGCCCCCAGCTCCGTAGCCGGCGCAGCCGCGGGGGATAGGGGCCCGGGATCAGTTCGTAGGTGGTCCGGATCTCCCAGGCGAGCCCGCGCGAGGCGTCGACGGCGGACGGGGTGGTCATGGTGTGCAGCCCGGTCGGGGTCAACAGGTCGGCGACCGTGGACAACCCGTCGGTGCGCACGGCGAACCGCAGGAGGTCGACCACCGACGCCACCCAACCGCCGTGCGCGTCCATCCGGCTGACGTTGAGTTCGTAGGGCCTGTTCGGGACGATGCGGTGACAGGGGTCGGAGGTCTGGGTGCCGTTCGGGTAGTACCGCACCTCGCCGGGGGCCCGGCCGAGGCGTTCGTTCGCCGCGATGCGCATGTCGGCGATGCCGCACGGGTCGAGCACGGCGGCCCGGACGTAGGTCGCGTAGGGGTGCCCGCTGATCGTCTCGATGACGCGGCCCAGGACGCAATACCCGAAGTTGGAGTAGTGCGCGGTGGTTCCGGGCTCGGCGGTCGGCGCCCGGTGGGTCAGCACCCAAGTGATGAGCTCGTCCTGGCTCATGCTGAGCCGCGGTCCGGCCGGATCGTTCACGAACATCACATCGTCGTCGCCGCCGAGTTCCCACCCGCTGGTGTGCTCCAGCAGATGCCGGACGGTGATCTTGCGCAACGTGCCCGCGTCGGGCGCCGCGGCGGGGATCGGGAACCGGGCGTCGAGGACGCCGTCGGCACCGAACACCGGGTCGTCCAGATGGAGTCGGTCGTTCGCGACGAGGGTCATCACGGCCACGGCGGTGATCGGCTTGGAGATGCTGGCGATGCGGTACAGGTGCTCGGGCTGCGCCGAGACCGGGAGCCGAAGGGGCCCCGCCGGCCCGTGCGACAGCGCCTGGTCCGCCCATCCGTACCCCTTGGCGAGGAAGAGCCGTTCACCCCGGGCGATGCCCAGGGAGATGCCGGGGACGTGGCGGCGCCGCATGTAGTCCAGGACCCGGCGGTCGATCTCCGCCTCGGCCTCGCGGTGTCGGGACATCACCACCGACTGCCGGGACCGGTTCCACCAACAGGAGAAGGTCCCGGTGTACTCCTTGGTCGCCCCCCACTTCACGCGGTCCTTGGTCGGGCTCACCCTGCGAGCGTCGCACGTCCGCTCCGCGCCTGCCATTCGTGGCCGGGGCGCCGCCGTCGGGTCAGGGCGGCCCGCTGGGGAGGCCGCGCGTGGCGTGCAGGACGAACCAGACGGCGCGCGCGGTCGCCGCGCCGGTGTTCCGGAAGACGTGTGGCACGGTGGAGTCGAAGGCCACCGAGTCGCCCGCGCCGAGCAGGTACTCCTCCTCGCCGACCCGGACGGTCAGTTCCCCCTCGGTCACCACGCCGTACTCGTAGCCCTCGTGGCCCGCCGGGTGGTCGTCGGCGTCCGACGACCCGCCGGGTTGGTACACGATCTCCAGGAAGTCCACCAAGGTCTGCGAGGTGGTGGTCAGACGCTCCCAGCGGACGCCCCCGCCGAAGTCGACGGCCTGCCGGTCGGCCGCGCGTTGGACCTGCACCCGGTAGGAGGGCGGGAGCGTGCGCAACGAGTGGAACCCGTCGTGCGACGGGGCGGCCGGGGCGGGGGTCCCACCGGTGGCGTCCGGTGAACCCGCGGGTACGGCCCGGCCGTTGTCGGCCGGCCCTCCGGAGTCGGGCTCCCGCCGCAGCAGGAAGTCGGTGGACACGTCCAGTTCGTTGGCCAGGCTGTAGAGGACGCCCACCGACGGTGCCGACTTGCCGAGTTCGATCTGGGAGAGCAGGCTCGCCGAACAGCCGATCTTCCGGGCGAGTCCGCGCACCGACTCGCCACGCGCCTGACGCGCGGACCTGAGTCGTCCGCCGAGCGCCGCGGTGCCGGACGGAGGGGGCGGCGGAGGCGTCGAGTGAGTCACGCCCGTCAGTCTAGACCGCACACCTCGTATGTATAGAGAGAGTGTACGAACACCCCCGCGTTGCGGAGAAATCACCCTGTTTGATGATCCCTGGCGACGGGGTTCGTTCAGTGACACTTGACAGTCTGGAGGAGTGATTCCTACGCTCACTGCACGTGAGGCACACCACACCCCTGCCTCCGTGACGGCACGCACCAGGGCAGCACAGGGGCTCGGGCAGCACAGAGGAGAACGTGGTGAAGCGCACCCTCATCCGGAACGCCAGTGTGATCAGCGTCGACCCGAACATCGGGAACCTCGACCGGGCGGACCTGCTCATCGAAGGCACCAAGATCGCCGCGGTCGGCCCCGGCCTCACCGCCGACGGCGCCGAGATCGTGGACGGCCGCGGAACCATCGTGATGCCGGGCATGATCGACACCCACCGCCACCTCTGGCAGACCGTCCTGCGCAACATCGCCGCGGACTGGACGCTCAGCCAGTACTTCGCCGGCGTCCGGGTGCAACTCGGCGGACACTTCCGTGCCCAGGACGTCTACGCCGGGAACCTGGCCGGAGCCTACGAAGCGCTGAACGCCGGGGTCACGACCGTTCTCGACTGGTCGCACAACATGAACACCCCCGAGCACGCGGACGCCGCCGTGGCCGCACTCAAGGAGACCCACGGCCGGTTCGTCATGTGCTACGGGAACGCCAACGACGAATGGCTCCCGGTCAGCGACAAACCGACGAACGCCGCCGACGCCCGACGGGTGCGCTCCGAACACTTCTCCTCGGACGAGCAGCTCGTCCGGATGGGCATGGCGCTGCGCGGGCCCCAGTACGCCACCCGGGACGTCACCCGTGACGACTGGGCGCTCGCCCGGGAACTGGGCGTCCTCATCTCGGTGCACGTGGGCGACGGCGCCTGGGGACGGGACCGCCCGGTGGCCTGGCTCGCCGACAACGGGCTGCTGGGCCCCGACGTCGTCTGTGCGCACTGCAACTCGCTGGCGGACGACGAGTTCCAGATCATGGCCGACGCGGGCTGTTCGGCGGCGATGACCCCCGAGATCGAGATGCAGATGGGCCACGGCTGGCCCGCCACCCGACGCCTCCTCGATGCGGGACTCGCCCCCACCCTGGGCATCGACATCGCCACCTGCAACAGCGGGCACCTCTTCCAGGTGATGCGCACGGTGCTCCTCGTGGAACGCGCCTTCGCGCACGCCGGGGCCGCACGACGCGGGGAGGTGCTGGAGGAGCAGCTTCCGCTGAACACCCGGGACGTCATCGAGTTCGCGACCATCAACGGGCGAAGGCGCTGCGGCTCGACCACCGGATCGGATCGCTCACCCCGGGCAAGGATGCCGACGTCGTGCTGCTGCGCGCCGACGGCATCGAGATGGCCCCGATGAACAGCGCCGCCGGTGCCGTCGTCCTGGCCGGACACCCGGGACTGGTCGACTCGGTGTGGGTCGCCGGACGACGGGTGAAGGCCGGGGGAAGACTGGTCGGTGTCGACGAGAGCAGGGTCGTCGGCCTGGTCGACGCCGCCCGGGACCACGTACTGTCCCGGGCCGGCGTCGAACCGGGCGGACGCTTCCACCCCCCTCGGTACTGACCCGGGTGGCCCCGGCCGGGTGTCACTCCGGCCCGGGCCGCGACCTCATCCCTGCGTCGGGGACGTCCGGGCGGCGACGGTCACCTCGCACCGCCCGGCGGTGCACGACCGCCGCAGCCGTCCCCGCGAGACCGTCTGCACGAGGCCGACCGTCCAGCACATCGGGCAGCCGCGCAGGGCCAGCAGACCGGCCGGGGCGAGCAGCAGGCTCCACGCCCCGGTGACGGGCAGCAGGAGCACCGAAGCCGCCAGCGCACCGAATCCGACCAGGCCCCGGAGCAGGTGGACCGGAACGGACCGGCTCGCGAACGTGGGGGCGCCCGTCATGAGGGGTCCCCCGGAACCGGACCCGCCGCGGCGAGGTGCTCCCGCAGGGTGCTGCGCGCCCGGTGCAGTCGGGACTTCATCGCGGCGGTCGACAGGCCCAGCGCCTCGGCGGTCCGCCGCCCGCTGTGCCCCTGGATGTCGCGCATGATCAGCACCCGGCGCTGCTCGGCGGGGAGCGCGAGGATCGCGTCCACCACCCACTGGGCCTCCAACCGCTCCAACACCTGTTCCTCCGCGGAGGGCAGGCCCGGGTCGGGGGCGGGGGCGTCCGCCCGCCGGACCCGCGCACGGACCCGGCGCAGGCACTCGTTGCGGACGACCCGGAACATCCAGGAGGCCAGTGCACCGGAGGCCCGGAGCATGCCGATCTTCCGGTAGAGGACGATCAGGGCCTCCTGCGCAGCGTCCTCCGCGTCCTCCGGCGACGCGCACAGGGAGTGGGCGAAGCGCCGCACGTGCGGATGGGAGCCGGTGACCAATTCGGCCGTGGCCCCGGCGTCCCCGCGCTGCGCGGCCAGGACCAGCCCTTCACCGGGCCAACTGCGGTCAGCCACGGGACCGCCCCCGCCGACGCAGGGCGTACACCGTGCACAGACAGACGAGCACGGCGGCGGTGACGATCGCACCGACGAGCATGGTTACCTCCAGGTGGGGTGTGCCCACCGGGTGGTCGGCACACCCATGAGAGCCACCGGACCCGCGAAAGGATTCACCCCGGCGGCGCCTTGCGCCCCAGACGGTACGCGCCGCGGCCCGCGACCGGTCACGCCCGTGCGGGGCGCGCCCGGTCGCGGGCCGCGGTGCGGTGCGAGCGCGGTCAGTCGCAGGTGACCTCGTCACGCGGGGTGTAGCGGGTGTGGAACGGTTCCCGCTTCACCTCCACGCCGTCGTTGCGGAAGATCCGCTCCACGGTGACGTCGAATCCCTCCAGCGGGGTCTGCGGCTGGCAGTCCTTCTCCGCACCGGGCCGGGTGCCCGGCTCCTTGATGTTCGTCCGGGGACCCTTGCTCGCCTCCACCGAGTCGTACTTCTTGGTGCCGAGGAAGGTCACCGTGATCGAGGTGTCGGTGGAACTCGTCAGGATGTGCAGGGCCTTGCCGGTGTCGTTGGCGAACTTGAGGTCCAGGCTGCCCCAGGCGACCGTTGCCTCCCGGCCCTCCGGATAGCGCTCGATGTAGAAGGAGTGCGCGCCGTACTCCACGGGCTTGACCCCGGCGAAGAAGATGGCGTTGAACATCGCGGTGGCCACCGTCGACACGCCGCCGCCGGACGCCTTGGTGTACTTGTCGTTGAGGATGATGATCCCGTCGACGAACCCGTTCTCGGTCGTCCGCTCGCCCACGGTGTCGTTGAAGCTCCAGGTCTCGCCCGGCATGACCGTCGAGCCGTTGATGAGCTCCGCGGCCCGGCCGATGTTCTTCGTCCGGTACGCGGCCTTCTCGAAGTTCGCGGTGAACGACGAGACCTTCTCCGTCAAGCCGAGCTCGGGGAGCTTCGCGCGGGTCAGCGTCGGCTGCTTCTTGACCGTGGCCACCTCAGCGGTGCGGGCGGCCCCCGACTCGGTGAGCAGCGGGACGACGGCCTCGGTCAGTGCCTCGGACGTGACCTTCTGGCCCGGGACGCCGTCGGTCGCCACGGTGACCCGGTCGCCGTCCAGCCGCAGGGTCGCGTCCTTCGGCTCGGTCGTGACCGCGTCCACGGCCGCGGCCACCGCCGGATCCTTGAACAGACCCTTGCCGTCGAGTTCGGGCTGGAGCCGGTTCTTGCCGTCCGGGCGCATGCTGAGGTGTTTGCTCAGCGTGGCCGGCGTGAGGGTGATCCGCCCCTCGTCCGTGGTGAGGATGATCGGCGCGGACAGGGCGGGCCGGGCGAACTCGCTCATCGCGCGTTCCGTTTCGGCCGCGCTGACCCGTGGCGCGCTTTCGCGCACGGGCAGGGTGATGGTCTCGGGCTCCGGCGCCAGGTAGGCGTCGCGCAGCAGGTCGACGGACTCGTCGACGTTCAGGGACAGCCCGGTACGGGCCGGCACGGCCTTCGGAGCACCCTTGTCGAAGGTGACCGATCCCTCACGCACCGTACGGTCGTGCTTGTCCGCCAGGTCCTGCACGGCCTGACGGGTCCGGTCCTCGTCGATGCGCACCACCGGATCGACCGGACCGCCGTCCGAAGCGAAGAGGTTGCCGATCACCGTGAACGGGCCCTTGCCCGACCTGGTGGCGTCGGCGGCGGTCTCCTCGGTGTCCACCCGGAAACCGGCCGCAGCCGGTGCCACGCGGTCGGTGCCGTCCCCGACGGTCACGTCGATCGGCGCCGTGGTGACCGCGCGGAGCTCCCGGTCGAGCTTCTGCCGGGCCTCGCCCTGCTCCAACCCCCCGATGTCCACCCCCAGGACGCTCGTCCCGGTGGGCGCCTCCTCGGCCGTGAGCAGCAGGCCGGTGAGGTAGAGCGCGCCCGTTCCGAGCACGGCGGCGCCGCCCACGGCGGCAGCGGGATGTATTCGGCGGCGCATGGAACTCCCCGGGGTGGCCGGCACGGAAACGGCCGGGACTCGGCCCGGCCGGTGCGATGGTACTCAGGACCCTACCGTGCCAAATATAGTCAAATGGTAAATGGCTGGAAGGGGCCGCTGCCCGGCTGATGATCGACTACGGATCGACCGTCGCCGGCTGTCGGGCCCGCCCCCGTCGGGCCGGGCCCGGTTCCTGGACGCCCGGTCCGCGGACCGGAACGACGCCCCGGACCCCGCTCACTGGTGCGGGACCACCGCCACGGGGCAGCGGGCGTGGTGGAGGGCGGCATGGGCCACGGAGCCGATGAGCCCACCGGTCGGGGTGTAGCGGGCCCGCCGGCCCACGACCAGGAGCTGCGCACCGGTCGACGCGGCGAGCAGGACCTGCCCGGCGCTCCCGATCTCCACGTGCTCCACCACGGGCACCTCGGGGAAGCGGTCCCGCCACGGCGCGAGCACCGTCTGCAGTTCCTCGCGCTCCAGCGGCTCCAGGCCGCCCGCCTCGTCGGTGCGGTGCAGGAACTCACGGCTCAGCGCGTGCAGCGGCGGCAGGTTCCACGCCCGCACGGCCCGCACCGCGACACCCCGCGCGGCGGCGGCCTCGAAGGCGAAGCCGAGCGCCGGGTCGCTGTCCTCGGCGGTGCCCTGCTGACCGACGACGACCTCCCCGCTCGGGCGGGGGCTGTCCTCGGCGGCTCGCACCGAGACCACGGGCCGGATCGTGTCGGAGATCACCCGCTGACCGTGCGATCCGAGCAGGAACCCGAGCACCGGACCCTGGGCCCGGGACCCGAGCACCAGCATCTCGGAGTCACGGGCTGCGGCGAGCAGCGCCACGACCGGCGCTTCGGAGAGCACCTCAGTGGTCACGGACAGTTCCGGGCGCCCGTCCGCGGCCCGTGCACCCGCCTCGGCGACCACCTGTGCGGCGGCCCGGTCCAGGGCGTCGTCCCCTTCGATCACGGGGAAGTCGCGGGGCTCCCACCACGGCGCGTGGACGATCCGGAGCGGCAGCCGCCGCAGGGACGCTTCCTGGGCCGCCCAGTCGACTGCGGCTCCACTCGCCGGTGAGCCGTCGACCCCGACAGCGATAGCGCGGGTCATCTGCCATGCCTCCTCGTGACGCGACGGAGCGGCAACACCACCGCTCCGTGTCCCAGCCTTCCCCACGTAACGGAGCCCGGGCAGGGCCGATCGTCCCGAGAACGGTGCCCGCTTTCTTGCGGGGGCGGGTGCTGCACGTCCTTGCCGGCCCCGTCAGGGCGTCGTCGGCGGGATCGACGACGCGACGGCTCGCCCCGGCCACCCGTTGCGACGCCCTGCGGGGTACGGCCCCCGGGCGGTCACGACTCGCTGATGGTGTGGCAGATCGCGCTCTACCCGGTCCGGTTCGACCCCACCGGGGCCGTCACCGGGGCCGTCGCACCGGGGCTGGCGCTCCCCCTCTAGGGTGCGGACATGACCTCACAGACCTATCTGTCCGAGCTGTTCTCGCTGGACGGCCGAGTGGCCGTGGTCACCGGCGGCAGCTCGGGGATCGGCCGAGCCGTCGCGGGTGCGCTGGCCCGCGCCGGAGCGGGCGTGGTGACCGTGGCCCGGGGCGAGCAGGAACTCGTGGCGACGACGGACGAGCTGACGGCGGCCGGCTGCCGTGCGGCCTGGGTCAGTGCCGACCTCAGCACCAGGGACGGGGTGCGCGCCGCGGCGGAGCAGGCAGCCGCGGCCTTCGGCGAGCCCGACATCCTCGTCAACAGCGCCGGGATCAACCTGCGTCCGCCGATGGGGGAACTGGGCGAGGACGTCTGGGACACCACGATGGCGGTGAACCTGGAAGCCCCGTTCCTGCTCGGTCAGCGCTTCGGGCCCGGCATGGCCGCCCGGGGGTTCGGCCGGATCATCCACATCAGCTCGCAACAGGCGCACCGGGCGTTCGTCGACAGCGGTGCGTACGGGGTGTCTAAGGGAGCCCTGGAGTCCCTCGCCCGTTCCCAGGCCGAGGCGTGGTCACCGCACGGCGTCACCTGCAACACCCTGGTCCCGGGCTTCGTGATGACGCCCCTGAACCAACGGCTGTCGTCCGATCCGGAGAAGGTGGCGGCCCTGGCGTCCCGCACCCTGACCGGGCGCAACGGGGTCACGGAGGACTTCGTGGGTGCTGCCGTGTTCCTGGCGAGCACGGCCTCCGGTTACGTCACCGGTCAGTCGATCTTCGTGGACGGCGGCTTCTCCGTGCACTGAGCACCACGGGCCGAGCCCGGGTGTCGCCGAACCTCAAGCGGACGGAAGGGGAACCGTAAGCGCCCCCCGGCAGGGTGTGGTCCGACCACAGCGCGCCCAGCCGTTCGGAGGGAACAGACCGATGCCCCGCACCGAGTACGAGATCGTCCGTGAAGTGGCCGCCGGCCGGGAGGACGTGTACGCGGCCTGGACCGAAACGGAACGGTTCGCCCGGTGGTTCGGGCCCCGGATGCTGACCACCCCGGTCGAGCGGGTGTCGCTCGACGTGCGCCCGGGCGGACGGTGGCGGGCCGTCCTGGTCGGTGAGGAAGGCTTCGAGGCCGTGCTGCGGGGGCGCTACCGCCGGGTGGACGCTCCGGCCCGACTGGTGTTCACCACCGGTGACCCGGACCACCCGGGTGGGGAACCCGCGTTCCTCGCGACCCTCACCCTGGAAGGGCGCGGCGCCCGGACCCTGATGCGGTTCCACCAGTACGGGGTCAACACCGATGCCGAACACGTCGACCGGGTCCGTGCGGGCTGGCTGGAGTTCTTCGACCGGCTCGACGAGTACCTGTCCGTTCAGTCGGTCGCCGGATCGATCGGGGGTCCGGCGGGGGAGGGGTCGGACGCCGGCCACCGGGACGCCAGGTCCTCGAACGTCAGCCTCCGGCCACGGACGTAGGCGGCGTCGAACGCCTCGTCGCCCAACGCCGCCCCGGCCCGCTTCCCGGCCCGCTCGACCCCCTGCTGTTCGCGTGCCGTGGCGGGAGTGGCGTGCGTGCGGCGGGCCTCGGCCGCGACGCCGAGGAACAGGGCGGCCCGCTCGGGCGGGGCCAGACCGGCCGCCACCTCCACGGCAGCGACGGTCGTCAGGGGATCACCGACCGCGAGGGCGGCGGTGAACGACCGGCGCAGCACCGGCAGCGCGAGGTCGGGGCGCCCGCGACCCTCGTGCACCTGTGCCAGCTCCAGCAGGGTGCTCGGCAGGAACAGCGGGGGCTCGCCGTCGTCCGGGACCCCGTCGAGCAAGTGCCGCAACTCACCCTCGGCGACGTCCAACAGCCCGGCGCGGCGCGCGGCGAAGGCATGACCCATGCGGGCGAACACCTCCCCCTCCCGGTAGCCTCGCTCCCTGGCCAGCCGCAGGGCCCGCCCCGCATACTCCATGGCCCGGTCGTACGCACCGCCCTCCATGGCCAGCCACCCGAGCCAGGCGAGGCGACGCACCACGTCCGGCCACAGTCCCAGTTCCTCTGCGGTCCGCAGGTCCGCCGCGAACAACTCGGCGGCACGGGCGTGGTCACCCAGGTTCTCCGCCAGTCCGGCCCGCCACTCACCGGCCTGGATGACGCCCCAGCCGTCCCCGAGCCCGGCGAACAGCGCGGCGCTCTCCTCGCTGGTCCGCTCCAGCTCGGCCGCGTCCCGGACGGTGAAGGCGTCGCGGGCCTGTCTGCTCAGTGCCACCGCCGTCCCCCAGTCGTCGCCCAGCGCACGGCAGGTCACGAGCGCCGCATCCACCAGGGCCCTGGCCGACGGCAGGTCTGCGGGGCCCAGCGACAGGAACAACCGGGCCCGGGCCCGGGCGAGTGGATCGTGGATCTCCTCGGCGACCGCCGGATCACCCCCCTCACCCAGCAACAGGCCGAACCCCTCGTACCAGGCCCGGGCACGTGCCCGTTCCTCCCCGTCACCGGCCGGGGCCCCATCGGCCTCCTCCTGCGCCCGGGCGAGCGCCGTGCGCAGCCACTGGCGGGCCTCTGAGAGGCGTCCCCGCAGGAACCAGAACCAGCACAGCGAGTTGACCAGCCGCAGCGACTGACCGGTGGGCGCCGTCGTCAGGGCCGCCCGCAGGTTCGCCGACTCGGCGGTGAGACGGGCCAACCAACGGCCCTGTTCCGGGCCCCGCAGTCGGGTGTCCGCCTCGGCGGCGAGGGCGGTGTAGTGCGCACGGTGAGCCCGTTGGACCCGGTCCGTCTCGCCCGCGTCCGTCAGACGGTGCAGACAGTAGGCGACGACCGACTCCAACATCCGGTACCGCGGTCCCGCCGGCCCGTGCACCACCGTGACCAGACAACGGTCGACCAGCCGTGCCACCGTGTCCAGGACGTCCACCCCGGGCTCGGCGCAGACCGCCTCGGCGGCCGTCAGGGCGCATCCGTCGGCGTGCACGGCCAGCCGCCGCAGAACCAGACGTTCCTCGTCGGTGAGGAGGGTCCAGCTCCAGTCGATGACCGCCACCAGGGTCTGTTGACGCGGGGGCGCGCCCCGGTGGACACCGGCCAGCAGCCGGAAGCGGTCGTCGAGCCGGGCGACGAGTTCTTCGACTCCGAGGGCCCGCACCCGGGTCGCGGCGAGCTCCAACGCGAGCGGGATGCCGTCCAGCCGCCGGCACAGTTGGGCGACCGGCTCCGCGTTCGACGGGTCGAGGGTGAACTCCCGGGCACCGGCCCGGGCCCGGGCGAGGAACAGCCGGACGGCATCGGACCGTGCCACGTCGTCGAGCCCCGCACCGTCCGGCAGCGACAGCGGCGGGACCTGCCACAGCACCTCGCCGGGCAGGCCCAACGGCTCGCGGCTGGTCGCCAGGACCCGCAGCCCGGGTACGGAGCGCAGCAGGTCGGCGACGAGTGCGGCGGTGGGCTCCACCACGTGCTCGCAGTTGTCGAACACCAACAGTGGTGCCCGGCCGGCGAGCGCGGCGACCAACTGGTCACGCGGGTGACCGGGGCCCTCCCGGACGTCCAGGGCGACGAGCACCGCCTCGGCCAGGGACACGGTGCCCCGGTCCAGGGCGGCGAGTTCGATCAGCCACACCCCGTCGGGACGGTCCGGCACCTGCCGCCCGGCCACCTCCAGGGCCAGCCGGGTCTTGCCGACCCCGCCGGAGCCGGTGAGGGTCAGCAACCGGTGCGCGGCCAGGGCTTCGGTGAGCTCGGCGACGGCCGTGTCCCGTCCGATCAGTTCGCTCACCGGCGCGGGCAGGTTCGTCACCGGCCGGCCCGCGGGCGGTGCGGTCAGCGCGGGATCCTGACGGAGCATCCGCTGGTACAACCCGGCGAGCTCGGGCGACGGGTCGAGCCCCGACTCGTCATCGAGTACGGTGCGCAGCTCCGTGTACGAGGCGAGTGCCTCGCTCTGCCGCCCCGCCCGGTACAACGCCGTCATGTGCACCCCGCGCAACCGTTCCCGCAGTGGATGGTCCACCACCAGCGCGGCCACGTCGACCGGTTCCCCCGCCGCGAGCCGCTGCTCGGCGAGGTCCTCCGTCGAGGTGAGACGGGCCTCCTCCAGCCGCGCGACGACCGGGCCCAGGAACGGCAGGTCGGCGAAGTCCGCGTAGGCGGCTCCCCGCCACAGCTCCAACGCCTCGGCGGGGCGGCCCGCAGCGGCGAGCGTGGTGAAGCGGTTCGCGTCGACCGCATCGGCCGCCACCACCAGCGCATAACCCGGAGCCTGGGAGACCACCAGCTCACGGGCGCCCGGCTCGGCCTCCTCCAACGCGCGGCGCAGTTGCGAGACCCGTACCTGGAGGGCCGCCGCCGGCTTCGCGGGCGGGGCGTCGCCCCACAGGTCGTCGATCAACCGGTCGACGGACACCACCCGGCCCTCGTGCGCGAGGAGGGCGGCGAGCAGCGCCCGCACCTTCAGCCCGGGAATCCGGATGGGTGTCCCCCCGTCCGTCAGCACCCGCAGCGGGCCCAGTACACCGAATCGCATACGGGTGACCCTAGAGGGTCGTCATCGGCGCACCGCGCACGGGCCGGTGCGCGCCCCGGCGGCACGGTCACCGCAGCTCCTCGCCCCTGACCAGGGTCCGGACTCAGACCGGGTCCGGGGAGTCGAGGTTGCGCATGGTCTCGGTGCGGAGCGGGCCCTCGTACCCGATTTCCGTGAGGATGGCCTCGGCCTCCCGCCAGGTGCTGCGGGCCGCGGCGCGGTCGCCGGTGAGGTCCTGGACGTCACCGAGGTGGCACAGGGCCTCCGCCTCGCTGAACCGGTGCCGCAACTCCCGGTTCAACGACAGTGCCCGGCGGTAGCAGTCGGCGGCCCGGGCGTACTCCCCGAGGTTCTGGTACACGAATCCCAGGCTGTCCCAAGTGTTGGCCTCACCGCGCACGTCCCCGAGCTTCTGCTGGAGGGCGAGTGCCTGACGACAGCACGAGGCCGCCTCCTCGTGGTCGCCGAGCTGTGCGTGGTCCCACCCCACCGCATTGAGCGCCCGAGCCTCACCCGCCTCGTGCCCGGCCCTACGGAACAGCGCCAGGGCCCGTTGGTTCTCCCTGAGGGAACGAGGCAGGTCCTGTTGCCGGTCGTACCACCAACTGAGGCTCAACCGGGTTCGTGCCTCACCCGCCAGGTCGTCCAGCTCCTGGTACATGTCCAGGGCCTGGGCGTAGTGGAACCCGGCGTCCTCTTGCCGCCCCGACTCCCCTTCGGCGATGGCGAGCTCCACATGGGCCTGCGCCTGCCAGCGGTGGTCTCCGAGCCGCCCGGCGGAGCGCAGCCCGAGCCGATGGGTCAGGATCAGGTCCGGCCACAACGAGCGGCGCCCGAGGTACGTGGTCATCGCCCAGGTCAACTCCCGGGTGTGGGTGTCGAAGCCCCGACGGGCGGCGAGTTCGACCGCGCGCACCAGGACCCCGCGCTCCGCGGTGAACCAGTCCAGGGCCTTCGCATGCGTGGGGTGGTGCGCCACGGTGACCCCGGCCGCCGGGGGCGTGACCGCGAGGGGGTCCCGGTGCGGTGCCAGCAGCAGATCGGCCGCGTGCGCCGAGGCGGCGTAGTGGTCGAGGAGGCGGCCCAGGGCCTGCTGCTGCTCCGCCTCGGGTTCCTCCGCGACGAGTTCGGTCGCGTAGGCGCGGAGCAGGTCGTGCAGTCCGAAGCGGCCGGGAACCCGCTCGGTCACCAGGTGGGCGGCGCCGAGTTCCGCGAGGGCCGCACGTGACTCGCGGGCCGCCGCGGCGAGCAGGCTCGCCGCGGCGGGCACCTGGATCTCGTCACCGGGGTGCAGCCCCAGCAGCCGGAACAACCGGGCGGCCCGCGGGCCCAAGGTGCGGTACGACCAGGAGAAGACCGCCCGGGCGTCCGCGGCGTGGTCGGTGCCTTCGAAGGCGTCGAGGCTGCCGTGCGCTGCTCGTAGCTCCTCGGCGATGCCCGCCAACGGGAAGTCGGGGTGGGCGGCGGCCCGGGCGGCCACGATGGCCAGGGCGAGCGGTAGTCGCCCGCAGTGCCCGGTGATCTCGGCGACGGCCGGCGGATCGGCCCCGGTGCGTGCGGTGCCGAGCTGCTCGGTGAGCAGTGCACGTGCCTCCTCGGTGGGCAGCACGTCGAGGGCGAGCGGCACCGCACCGCGCGCCGTCACCAGACCGGTCAGCCGGTTGCGGCTGGTGACCAGGACGGTACAGGTGTCGCCCCCGGGCAGCAGCGGGTCGACGTGGGCGGCGTCGCGGGCGTTGTCGAGGACGACCAGCAGCCGTCGCCCGGCGGTCAGGCTCCGGTACGTCCCGCTCCGGGCGTCCGCTCCGGCGGGCACGGCCGAGGGGTCCACGCCCAGGGCGTCGAGGAAGCCCCGCACCACCACGTCCGCCGCCACCGGCTGCCCCGAAGGGTCGAAACCGCGCAGGTCCGCGTAGAGTTGCCCGTCGGGGAACCGGTCGAGGTGGTCGTGCGCCCAGCGCAGCGCCAGCCAGGTCTTGCCGACCCCGCCGGTCCCGGCGATCGAGGAGATCACCGCCGTACCGCCCTGCCGCGGGGCACCGGGGTCCACCGCACGGCCGAGCCGCCGGAGCTCCGCCTCCCGCCCGACGAACCCGCGCGGACAAGCCGGCAGTTGACGCGGCACCGGCACCACCGCAGGGCTCGCAGCGGGTGCGGCGGCCGGCCCGGGCGCGGCTGCCCGCGGTGCGGGATCGGTCGGCGGTACGGATCTAGGGTCCTCGACGACGGCCCGGTCCGGCGTGCGGCCCGGGCCCGCCGCGGTCCGGGAGCCGGAACCCGGGTCCGGGCGGTGCGCGAGCGCGGGGTCGGCGGTCAACACGCGCTGCTGTAATCGCCGCAGTTCGGGCCCCGGGTCGGTACCCAGTTCCCGGGCGAGCCGCCGACTCAGGACCCGGTAGCGGGCCAGCGCCTCGGAAGCACGGCCACTGCGGTACAGGGCCACCATCAACTGGGCGGTGATCCGCTCGTCGAACGGGTGCTGCTCCGCCCGCGCGCTCAGCTCGGTGACCAGCCCGCTGTGCCGCCCCAGCTCCAACAGGGCGTCCGTCAGGTCCGACTGGGCGGTCAGTCGCTCACCGTCCAACTCCGTCCGCCGCGCGCTGAACCACGGCGTGTCGGCCCCCGCGAAGGCATCGCCGTGCCACAGCCCGAGCGCCTCCTCCCACAACCCGACCCCGTCCTCGGGAGCCGTGCTCGCACCTGCCCTGCGCACCAGATCGCGGAAGTGGTGGACGTCCACCGATTGCCGGGGGACCGCCAACCGGTAGCCCGTGGCCTCCCGTACGACCTCCGCACCGGTGCCCGTCAGCGCACCGCGCAGCCGCGACACATAGCTGTACAGGGTGTCCCGGCCCCGACGCGGCGGGTCCTCGCCCCACACCCGGTCCACCAGCACGTCCGCGGCGACCCCCCGACCCGCGTCGAGGAGCAGCGCCCCCAGGACCCCACGCTGGCGCGGGTGCCCCACCTCCAGGCGCACGCCTTCCGGGGTCCACGCCTCGATGCCGCCCAGGACTCGGAAGAGCACCGGTCAACCCCCTGACTCCGGCCGTACGGATCCACTGGAGCCTGTCTGTCTACCGGGCCGTCGAACCGTTGCTCCAGCGCTAATCCGGTCGTTTCAGGCCACCGGATTCCGGTCCGGACCGAGTCCCCTGCCCCGTCATTCGGGGAACTCACACCCCATCCGACACGACTACCTCAACGACCACGACACCACCATCGGACGGCGTCACCGGACGACGTCCAGGCCACGGAGGTTCCGGTGACCCGGATCAAACGCAGGAGCGCGCTCGCGACGGCCGCCGGAGCCGCCCTCGGCGCGGGCATCGCCGCAGCCGGCCCTGCCGCGGCGGCCACGGGCACCCGCACCGGTGCCCCGGACGCACCGCGCGGCGCCGCGGATCCGCTGCGGGTGGACATCGTCCTGTTCGACGGGGTCGAGGAGCTCGACGTGTTCGGCCCCTTCGAAGTGTTCGCGGGCGCCGCCGCGATGGGGCACCCGGTGCGCGTCCGACTCGTGACCGGTGGAGTCCCGGCCCGGGTCACCCTCGCCTTCGGCACCCAGGTGCAGGTCGCCCAGGAGTGGGACCCCGAGGAGACGGACGTGATCGTGGTGCCCGGCGGCGGCTTCCGGGACCGGAACAGACCCGGGATCTGGCCGGAGATCCGCCGTGGGGTCCTCACCCGCCGACTGCGCGAGGCGGCCCGCCGCGGCCCGACGCTCGTCGGCGTCTGCACGGGCGTGGTGCTCCTGCACGCCGCCGGACTCGTCGGCACCCGGCCGTGCACCACGCACACCGGCGCCCGACAGCACCTGAGGGACGAGGGCTGCGACGTCCGCAACGTACGGGTCGTCGACGACGGCGACCTCGTCTCGGCGGGCGGTGTCAGCTCCGGCATCGACGGCGCGCTCCACCTGTTGGCCCGTGACGTCAGCCCCAAGGCGGCGACGGACGTGGAGTACCTACTGGAGTTCGAACAGCGGGGCACCCCCCTGCGCACCGGGGTGCGCTCCGACTGACCTGCCCGCTGCCGGGACGGCCCCGACGGCCCCGCGGTCACTTCCGCAGGGCCCCGGCGTCCCCCATCACCACGACCGGGCGCAGCGCCGGGTCGAGATGGCGCAACAGCTCCCGCATCCGCCCGCGCGGCAACGACACGCAGCCCTTGGTCGGGCCGCCGTGGTCGACGTGCAACCAGATGCCACTGCCCTTGCCGAGGCCGAGCGGGCGGGTCTTGTCCAGCGGCGAGGTACCGGGCACCCGGTTGTAGTCGATGGCGAGGACGTAGTCGAAGGAGCCCTCCAACGACTCGTCCAGATAGCCCGTGCCGGAGTCGCCGAACTGTTCGTCCTGGTCGTACGGGAGCTTCGTCCCCGGGTCGGGCAGCAGCCCGCCCGCGTCGCCGAGCCCGAACACGCCGACCGGGGTGCGCAGATCGCCCGCCCGGTGGTCGTCCGTCCAGCCGCTCAGCGCGTTGTGCGCGGGCCAGGGACCGGCCACCAGCCGCCAGGCGCCGTGCGCGTCCCGCTGGTGCAGGGCCGCGGTGCTCGCGCTGGAGTCCCGCCCGGTGCCGGTCACCACCAGGGCCTGCCGCGCCTTCGCCGGCACCCGGGCCCCGGTGAGCGGCCCGAGCCCGGGCGGTACCGCCGCTGCCGCGGTGGCCCCCGGTCCCGGCCGTCCCTCGACCGGCGGGCCCGCCGAACCCCGTGCACCGGCCCGCGGCGACGCGTCCGCGTCATCGTCAGCGTCATCGTCCCCGCTCACCGTCCTCTCACCGGCCGTCCGCCCGCCCGTCGCTCCCTCGGCGGAGTGCCGGGCGGTGCCGGAACACCCGGTGAGCAGCAGCGCGGCACAGGAGGCGGCAGCCAGCAGCCCCCGGGCGGTGCGGGTCCTGGACGGGCGGGAGCGGACGGAGCTCGCGGACACGACGGAACCTTTCGATCACGGGGCCGACACCCGACCCCTCGGTGTGCCCATGTGTGCCCGTCCGCGCCGGGGAATCCCCGTCCCTTTGGCTTCGACCCGGCCGATGCCCCCGAACGGCCCAGCCCACCGGGCGGGTGACGGCCCGCCACGCTGGAATGAGCAGATGACCGCGCCCCCGGACGACTGCCTCGCCCGCAACGAGTGGATCTGCGGCGACTACCTCACGACCCGGAGTCAGATCCTCGCCGACGCGGTGCTCCAGCACCTCCAGCTGACCTTCCTCGCGGTCCTGATCGCCCTGGTCGTGGCCGTCCCGCTGGCCGTGGTCGCCCGCCGCTGGCACGGGGCCGCCGGCCCCGTCCTCGTGGTGACGACCGTGCTCTACACCATTCCGTCGCTCGCGATGTTCTCGCTGCTGCTGCCCGCGTACGGACTGTCCGCCTCCCTCGTCGTCGCCGGACTCGTCCTGTACTCGCTGACCCTGCTGGTGCGGAACATCCTCGCCGGGCTGCGGGCGGTCCCCGAGGAGACCCGGCAGGCGGCCCGCGGCCTCGGCTTCGGACCGGTCCGCCTCCTGCTCTCCGTCGAACTCCCGCTCGCGCTGCCCGCCGCCATGGCGGGGCTGCGGATCGCCACGGTCTCCGCCGTGTCCCTGGTCACGGTCGGGGCGATCGTCGGGTTCGGCGGGCTCGGCAACCTCATCTACGCGGGCATGAACACCTACTTCAAGGCCCAGGTCCTCACCGCGTCCGTGCTCTGCGTCGTGATCGCGGTCCTTGCGGACGTCCTGCTGCTCGGCGTGCAGCGACTGCTCACGCCCTGGACGCGGGCCTCCCGCGCGTGACGGGCCACCGGACCCGGGGGGTGGGGCCCTGAACACCCTCACCGAGGCGTGGCAGTGGCTGACGGATCCGGCGCACTGGTCCGGCACCGACGGCATCGGCCACCGGCTGCTCCAGCACGCCGTGCTGACCGTCGTCTGCCTGGTCGTCAGCTGTCTGATCGCCCTGCCCGTGGCCCTGGTGCTCGGCCACCTCGGCCGCGGGGGCGCCCTTGCGGTCAACCTCGCCAACATCGGCCGGGCCGTCCCCACCTTCGCGGTCCTCGTCCTGCTGCTGTTGACTCCGATCGGCCGGTACGGGGAAGGACCGACCGTCGTCGCGCTGGTGCTGTTCGCCGTGCCGCCGCTGCTCACCAACGCCTATGTGGGGATGCGCGGCGTCGACCGGGGCGTGGTCCAGGCCGCACGTGGCATGGGCATGACGGGGCGACAGGTCCTGCTGCGGGTCGAACTCCCGCTCGCACTGCCCCTGGTCCTCACCGGAGTGCGGATCGCGGCCGTGCAACTCGTCGCCACCGCCACCATCGCCGCCCTCGCGGGCGGTGGCGGACTCGGCCGGATCATCACCGCGGGCTTCAACCTGGCCAGTACCCCCATGGTGGTCGCGGGCGCCGTCCTCGTCGCCCTCTTCGCCCTGCTGGTGGAGGGCGTCTTCGAGGTCGTCGAACGGCTGGCGCCCGCCCGGACCCGCGCCCGGGCGGCCCGGTGACCCGCCGTCCGGTAGCCCGTCACACCCGTGCCGGCCGGGTCACGCGGGTCATGCGGGTCTGCGTCGTGCTGGGCCTGGTCCTCCTTTTGGCCGGCTGCGCCGGCGGACCCGCCCTGGAGACCCGGGACGCGGTCACCGCACCGCCGGGGAACAGCAAGGACCTCGTCGTCGGCTCGGCGGGCTTCACCGAGAGCGATCTGCTCGCCCAGATGTACGCGCTGCTCCTGCGGAACGCCGGGTACGGGACGCGACTGCTCACCGTCGCCAACCGCGAACTCTACGAACCCGCCCTGGAATCCGGTCAGATCGACGTCGTCCCGGAGTACGCGGCCACCTTCGCCGACTGGTTGAACGCCAAGGAGAACGGCCCCGACGCCGCACCCGTGGGCTCACCCGACCTGCGCACCACCATGGCGGCCCTGCGCCGGCTCGCCGGGCCCCGGGGCCTGACCGTCCTGGACCCGGGCCGGGCCGTCGACCAGAACGCCTTCGCGGTGGCCGGGTCCTACGCCCGTGAGCACCGACTGAAGACGCTCAGCGACCTCGGACGCTCCGGACTGCCCGTGCGGCTCGCGGCCGGGGACGAGTGCGTGCAGCGCCCGTACTGCGAACCCGGCCTGAAGAAGGTGTACGGCATCGACATCACCGGCATCGACCCCAAGGGCGTCGGCACCACCCAGGCGAAGAAGGCCGTGCAGAGCGGGCAGGACCAGATGGTGCTCACCACCACCACCGACGCGACGCTCTCCGAGTTCGGGCTGGTCATCCTCGCCGACGACAAGCACCTCCAGAACGCCGACTACGTCGTCCCCGTCGTCAACCGGGCCCGGGCGGGCGCCCACGGGGTGACCCGAGTCCTGGACCGGGTGAACGAGGTCCTCACCACCGCCGACCTCGCCTCGCTCAACCAGCAGGTCGACAGCTGGCGCCGACTGCCCGAGGACGTCGCCCGGGCCTACCTCACGGACCAGGGCCTCCTGTGAACCGCACCCGCACGGTCCGCCCACCGCCCGGCCCCGCACCGCCCGACCCTCACACGTCCGACACCGAGTCGAACGACACCTCGTCCCGCGCCACGCCCCGCGCGTCCGCGTCCACCGACCGCCGCAGCGCCTCGTGGAGCTTCGCCGGGGTCAACACCCCCAGGAACCGGGCCCCGTCGATGACCGCCACCCAGCCCGCGTCGTGCTGGAGCATCACCCCGAACGCCTGCTTCAACGGGGCGCCGATCGGCACCCAGGCGTTCATCCGGTGGGCCAGGTCCCCGACCGCGGCGCCGGGCTCCGCGAGCGCCAACTCGTCCGCGCCGACCCAGCCGTGCAGATCCCCGTCGGCGTCCAGCACCACGCCCCAACGGGCCCCCTCGCCCCGCAGCCGGCCCGCCGCCCGATCGGCCGCCTCCCCGGTGCGCACGACGACCGGCTGTTCCAGGTCGTCCGGTTCGATCGACGTCACCGACAACCGCTTCAACCCCCGGTCGGCCCCGACGAACTCGGCGACGTAGGGGGTGGCCGGCGTCCCGAGCACCGCGGCCGGGGTGTCGTACTGCTCGATGCGGCCCCGCCCGTACACCGCGATCCGGTCACCGAGACGGACCGCTTCCTCGATGTCGTGGGTCACCAACAGCACCGTCTTGCGCACCGCGGCCTGCATCCGGAGGAACTCGTCCTGCAACTGCTCCCGGACGACCGGGTCCACCGCGCCGAACGGCTCGTCCATCAGCAGCACCGGCGGGTCGGCGGCGAGCGCCCGGGCCACGCCCACCCGTTGCCGCTGCCCACCGGAGAGCTGGTCGGGGTAGCGGGCACCGTACGTCGCCGGGTCCAGCCCCACCAGCTCCAGCAGTTCCGCGGCCCGCGCCCGCGCCCGCGCCTTCTTCCAGCCGATCAGGGCGGGCACGGTCGCCGTGTTGTCGAGGACGGTCCGGTGCGGGAACAAGCCCACCTGCTGGATGACGTAGCCGATCCGGCGGCGCAGGTGCACGGGATCGACCGTGGCGACGTCCTCGCCGTCGACGAGGATGCGTCCCGTACTCGGTTCGATGAGCCGGTTGACCATCATCATCGTGGTCGTCTTGCCGCAGCCCGACGGCCCCACCAAGGTGACCAGTTCCCCCCGCGCCACCTCGAAGTCCAGGCCGTCCACCGCTGTCGTGCCGTCCGGGTAGCGCTTGCCGACCTGCTCGAACCGGATCATTCCCTCACGCTAGCCGGGGCCGCCGTCCCCCGCACACGCACGTCCGGGCCCGTCGGAGCCCACCAGCACCACGTCCAGGGTGCGCGGCCCGTGCACCCCCTCCACCCGGTCCAGCTCGATGTCGCTGGTCGCCGACGGTCCCGAGATCCAGGTCTGCGGCCGGGTCGGGTCCAGCCGGGCGACGGCCTGCGGCACCGAGCACACCACCTGGTCCGGAACCCGCACGACACAGATGTGGTGATCGGGGACCAGGGTGATCCGGCGGCGCCCCTGGTCCGGGCCGCCGTCCAGCACGAGCGTGCCCGTCTCGGCGATCGCCAGCGCGCACCCCGTGAGGACGCTGTCGACCCGGTCCAGCGCTGCGGCGGTGTCCTCGGCCCGGTCGGGCACGGGCTCCTGCACCGCCGCCGACAGCCAGTGCGGCGGCAGCCCCGCCGGTACCAGCACCCGCCGCGCGCCGCGCGCGTCCAACAGCCGGGCGATCAGCTCAGGCAGTCCGTCGGGGTCGGCCCGGTGGACGTGCGCGCGGTACTCCGTCAGATGCTCCGCCAGCAGTGCGGTGCGCTCCCGTTCGCTCCGCTCGCCGTGGGTCCGCAGATAGTCCCGGGGCAGCCTCGACGCGGACGTGGGCGCGGCGGGACCCTCCCCCCGGTCGTCCGCGAGGGCCCGACGCACCCGGCCCAGCACCCGTTCCCTGCTGTTCACGTCGTGGCCCCCCGGTCAGTGCTGCCCGTGGTGCCCGGCCCGGTGTCCCGGCCGCCCGAGGTGCGGCGCCACCAGTCGCGGAACGACTCCGGCGGGACCGGCGGCAGATCGCGGCCCGCCGTCCAGGCCCGGCCGGGGCCGGGCAACCTGCGGGGGTGCAGCCGCCGGGTGCGGGACGCGAGGCGTTGACCGGCGGCCAGGGCGGTCGGACGGGTGAAGGCCCAACGGGCCGCCCGCATTGCCGCCCGCTCGGCCGCGTGCCCCCGCGCCGGCCGCAGCACGACCCGGGTGCCCCGGCGCACCGCCGGCCCCCCTTCGACCACCCGTTCGCGCAGCCGGACCAGCACCTCCGGGATGTCGATGGCGACCGGGCAGACGTCGTAGCACGCCCCGCACAGGGACGATGCGAACGGCAGGGAGGCGTCGACCGCGCTGCCCGTTCCCCGTAGCTGGGGGCTGAGGATCGCACCGATCGGGCCCGGGTACACCGACCCGTACGCATGGCCGCCCGCCCGCTCGTACACCGGGCAGACGTTCAGGCACGCCGAACAACGGATGCAGCGCAGCGCCTGGCGGCCCACCTCGTCGGCGAGCGTGTCGGTGCGGCCGTTGTCGAGGAGCACCAGATGGAACGTGTGCGGTCCGTCCCCGTCGGACGTCCGCGCGGTGCCCGTCCACATCGACGTGTACGGGTTCATCCGCTCGGCCGTCGAGGAACGGGGGAGGGTCTGGAGGAACACCTCCAGGTCCCGCCAGGTCGGCACCACCTTCTCGATGCCGACCACGGAGATCAGGGTTTGCGGCAGGGTCAGGCACATCCTGCCGTTGCCCTCCGACTCGACCACGACCATCGTGCCGGTCTCGGCCACCATGAAGTTCGCCCCCGAGATCCCCACCCGGGCCCGTAGGAACTTCTCCCGCAGGTGCAGCCGCGCCGCCTCCGCCAGCTCGGCCGGCGCATCGGTCAACCCGTCCGGGGCGGGCCGCCCCCAGTCGCCCATCCGACGGGCGAACACGTCCCGGATCTCGCCCCGGTTCCGGTGGATCGCCGGGACCAGGATGTGGGAGGGCCGGTCGTCGCCGAGCTGGACGATCAGCTCCGCGAGATCCGTCTCGTACGCCCGGACGCCCTCGGCGGCCAGGGCCTCGTTCAGCCCGATCTCCTGGGTGGCCATCGACTTGACCTTCACCACCTCGCGGTGACCGGTCGCCGCCACCAGATCGGTGACGATCCGGTTCGCCTCGGCTGCGTCGGCCGCCCAGTGGACGGTCCCGCCGGCCGCCGTGACCGACTCCTCCAACTGCATCAGGTAGTGGTCCAGATGGCGCAGGGTTTGGTCCTTGATGCGCCGGCCCGCCTCCCGCAGCTGCGCCCAGTCGGACAGCTCGGCGACGGCGCGGGCCCGACGCTCGCGGATGGTACGGGTGGCGTGCCGGAGGTTGCGGCGCAGCGTGGCGTCCTGCACCGCCTCCCGCGCGGCCACCGGGAAGGCGGGCATGCCGACGAACGTGCCGCTCATGACGGGGTGCTCCCCTCGGTGCTGGCCAGGATCTGCGCGAGGTGCACGGGGCGCACCCGGGACCCGCGTCTGCTCAGGATGCCGCCGAGGTGGAGCAGACAGGAGTTGTCGGCGGCGCACAACACCCCGGCCCCCGTTCCCTCCGCGGCCCGCGCCTTGTCGGTGCCCATCGCCACCGACACGTCCGGGTTCTTCACGGCGAAGGTGCCGCCGAAGCCGCAGCACTCCTCGGCCCCCGGCAACTCCACGAGTTCGAGCCCCCGCACCGCCCGCAGCAGCCGGACGGGCCGGTCACCGAGCCGTAGCGAGCGCAACCCGTGGCACGTGGGGTGGTAGGTGACGGTGTGCGGGTAGTGGGCGCCGACGTCCGTCACGCCCAGCACGTCGATCAGGAACTCCGTCAACTCGTACGTCTTCGGCACGACCGCGGCCAGGGCCGTCGCCAAGCCGCCACCGCGGCCCTCCGCACGGGCCCGCTCACCGAGCCGCGGATACTGCTCCCGCACCATGGCGGCGCACGATCCCGAGGGGGTGACGACCGCGTCGTAGTCGTCGAACACGTCCGCGTAGCGCAGGGCCAGCGGTTCCGTGTCGCGCCGGTAGCCCGTGTTGTACTGCGGCTGTCCGCAACAGGTCTGGGCCAGGGGGAAGTCGACGTCCACCCCCAATCGGGACAGCAGGGCGACCACGGCCCGCCCGGTGCCCGGGAACAGCGTGTCGTTGACGCAGGTCAGGAACAGGGCGACTCGCATCGTGGGGTACGCCTCCTCGGTCGGCGACTGGGTCGCACCCTACGCGCCGCGGGCGGGCGGCGGGCGCGGCGAACACTGTGGTCAACTTGACGCACAATCCCACAAACCGAGCATCGCAGGAGTAGCCCCGTGCCGCTTTCGTACCGTCAGCCGGGCGTCGTCTTCACAGACCACCACTTCGGCGTCCCACTGGACCACGACCAGCCCGCGGGCGAGCAGATCGAACTGTTCGCCCGGGAGGCCGTGGCCCCGGGGCGCGACCCCGAGGGCCTGCCGTGGCTGGTCTACCTCCAGGGCGGCCCCGGGTTCGGCGCGAACCGTTTCGCCGGTGCCTCGGCCTGGCTGCCGCGCGCCCTGGAGGAGTTCCGGGTCCTGCTGCTCGACCAGCGGGGCACCGGCCGTTCGACGCCGGCCACCCGCCAGACGCTGCCCGCGCGCGGCGGGCCCCGGGAGCAGGCCGACTACCTGACCCGCTTCCGCTCGGACTCCATCGTCCGGGACTGCGAGGCGATCCGCCCGGTCCTGACCGGTGGCGCGCCCTGGACCGTGCTCGGCCAGAGCTTCGGGGGGTTCTGCGCCACCAGCTATCTGTCCACCGCCCCCGAGGGACTGTCGGCCGCCCTGATCACGGGTGGTCTGCCCTCCCTGGACGCCCATGCCGACGACGTCTACCGGGCCGCGTACCCGCGGATCTCCCGGAAGGTCGGCGGCCACTACCTCCGCTATCCGATGGACGTCGAGCGGGCCTGGCGGATCGCCGCTCACCTCGCCGAACACGAGGTCGTCACCGGCGGCGGCTACCGGCTGACGGTGGAGGCGTTCCAGTCCCTCGGCATCCTCCTCGGCGGCGGCGACGGCAGCCACCGTCTGCACTACCTCCTGGAGAACGCCTTCGTGCGCACCCCGTCGGGACCGGCCCTCGCGGACGCGTTCCTGGAGGAGGTGCACGCCCTCCTCTCGCACGCGGGACACCCGCTGTACGCGATGGTCCACGAGTCCATCTACGCCCAGGACCACCGGGCGACCGGCTGGTCGGCCGAGCGGGTCCGGGCGGAGTTCCCGGAGTTCGACGCGGCGAAGACGTTGGCCGGGAGCGGGCCGCTGCTGTTCACCGGGGAGACCGTCCACCCGTGGATGTTCACGGCGGACCCCGCCCTGCGCCCGCTGCGGGAGGCAGCCGACCTGCTGGCCGCACGCGCCGACTGGACGCCCCTCTACGACGCGGACGGCCTCGCCCGCAACGAGGTGCCGGTCGCCGCGGCCGTCTACCACGACGACATGTACGTCGACACGGCCCACTCGCTGGCCACCGCCCGGGCCGTGCGGGGGCTGCGCACCTGGGTCACCGACGAGTTCGAGCACGACGGGGTGCGCGTCGGGGGCGGTCGGGTCCTGGACCGGCTGCTGGCGTTGGTCCGCGACGAGGTCTGAAGCAGGAGCGCGGAGCCCGGGGCGTGCGCCGAGGCTGCGTACCGGGGTGGCCGCCCCGGGGACGTTCCTGCGGCGCGCGCCCCGGCTCGGGGTGCGCGTGGGGCCCAAATGACGTCTGTGTCCGCGCGGGGCGTGCGCCCCGGCGTACGGACCGGTGACGGTCGTGCCCGACGAGGCGTCAAATGCCCGCTGGGCAGCGGAGAGAGGGCCTTTCCGAGACCCGCCGGAACCCCTCCCGAGGACAAAACTGCTGGTCCAGACCACTTTAGCGCTGCGTTACGGGTAGGAAACGAAGCGTTCGGATTCGTGCTCGGGCGATCCTTTTCCCTCCAGAATGTCGCTCTAAAAGCACCGTTCACATGGGGGGCACACCATGCGCACCAGCTCCGCTCTACTCGCTGTCACCACCCTGTCCCTGGCGCTCGTCGCCTGCGGCACCGACACTTCGGGAGGTTCCGGCAGCAACCGGTCCAGCACCGCTGCCGACGCCGGCAGTTCCGCGCCCGCCAGCGCTTCCAAGCAGGCCCTGCCCAAGCCGGGCCCCGACGGCAGCTACGAACAGACCTGGAAGCGGCCCACCGCCGACACCACCTGTGACCAGTTCCGTCAGCAGATGACCTCCCCGGAACGCTGGGTGATGGCCGCCGAGATCCTCACCGACCAGCGCGAGGAGGGCGCCGCCGAGCCCGCGCGGCCCGATGTCACCCGCTTCGAGGCGGACCTCGGCGTGGCCTGTCAGGACGGAGCCGTCGCCGACAGCGTGATGACGGAGGTCGGCTCGACGCTCTACCGTCTGGACCCGAGCTACCAGTCCTGACGGTCGCCCGCCCGCTCGCACGGGTCGCCGGGCCGTCACCCGGCCGGGCCCGGTCCGTCACCGCGCCGGGCACCCCCCGGCGCGGGCAGGGGTGCGCGCTCTCGCCGACGATGCGCGATTGACAATCGGCTTTGCCGAACCTGCAATGAACACGTGACGGATGACGAGCAGGGTCCGGTCCCGGACGGGGACGACCGGGACCGGACCGACGAAGTGCTGGCAGCGGTGGGGCCCCGGTTGCGGGAACTCCGCAAGGAACGGGGGGTGACCCTCGCCGGTCTCTGCGCCCTCACCGGCATTTCGGTGAGCACCCTGTCCCGGCTGGAGTCCGGGCTGCGCAAGCCGAGCCTGGAGTTGCTGCTGCCGCTCGCCCGCGCCCATCAGGTCCCCCTCGACGAACTGGTCGGCGCCCCGCCCACCGGTGACCCCCGGATCAGGTCGAAGCCGATCCATCGGGGCGGCCGCACGCTGTTCCCGCTCACCCGCCAGCCCGGGGGCCTCCAGGCGTACAAGGTCATCGAACCCGCGCGCCTGGCCGAGCCCCCCGACCCCCGGGTCCACGAGGGCTACGAATGGCTGTACGTGCTGGCCGGCCGGCTGCGGCTGGTCCTCGGCGAACACGACATCGTGCTCGCCGCGGGGGAGGCGGCGGAATTCGACACCCGGGTGCCGCACTGGTTCGGCTCCACCGGAGAGGGCGCGGTCGAGTACCTGAGCCTCTTCGGCCCGCAGGGCGAGCGGATGCACGTACGCGCCCGTCCGAGCCGCGCCGGGGGCGACGGCCGGGCGCCCGGCTGATCCGCCGCCCCCGGCGACCCGCAGTCCGGGCGGGGCGACGCGCTCCGTCCCTCGCTGTGAGGTCCCCCACACCACCGTCCCCGCCACCCGGTGCGGCCCCGCCGCACCGGGCGAACGTCCGTGCGCCCGCGGAGGGATGCCCCTCGCTCGGTGACCGTTACCTCATGCATAATGCACAATTGCGAATCACTCGCAATAACTTTTGATCATCAAAGAATCACCAGGATGCTAGGGGTGGAGCGGCATGAGGGCCCGATCGATACGTGGCGCGGGCATCGTGGCGGCGGCGACCGCCGTCGCGGTGACCGCGACGGCCTGCTCGGCCCCCGGCGGCGAGGACGGGTCCGCGGGCGACTCCGCCGTCGTCGGCATCGCCTACGAGCCCGAGAGCCTGAGCCCACTGCTCGGCTTCGGCAAGGACGGCAACTCGAAGATCTTCGACGGGCTGCTCACCCACGACGCCGAGATGAACCTGCGGCCCGCGCTCGCCGCCGAACTGCCGAAGGTCAGCGACGGCGGCCTGACCTACACCTACCGACTGCGCGACGGCGTGAAGTTCAGCGACGGCAAGCCCTTCACGGCCGAGGACGTCGTCTTCACCTACCGCACCATCCTCGACCCGAAGACGAACAACGCGTCCAAGGGCGAACTCGACGCGCTGAAGACGGTCGAGGCCGAGGGCGAGGACACGGTCGTCTTCCGGCTGAAGTACCCGTACGCCCCCTTCGCCGAGCGGACCGTCCTGCCCATCGCCCCCGAGCACGTCGCGGGCCGCCAGGACGTCAACAGCGGCCCCTTCACCACCAAGCCCGTCGGGACCGGCCCCTACCAGCTCGTCACCTGGTCCAAGGGCGAGAAGATCTCCTTCAAGGCCAACCCCGGCTACTGGGGCGACGCGCCGAAGGTCAAGAACTTCACCATGGCCGTCATCAAGGACGACGACGTGCGCGCCACCCGGCTGCGCTCCGGCGACCTCGACGGCGCCATCCTCCCGCCGAACCTCGCCGAGACCTTCGCCAAGGACGAGGACCGCAAGACGCACGCGGCCAAGACCTTCGACTACCGCGTCGTCACCCTGCCCACCGGCAACGAGGTCACCGGCGACACCGCGATCCGACGCGCCCTCGACATCGCCGTCGACCGCGGCGCGATGGTCGAATCGATCCTCAACGGCGCCGGCAAGGAGGCGTACGGCCCCGTCCCCACCGACAGCGAGTGGTTCACCGAAGGCACCGAACGCACCCACGACCTCGACCGGGCCAAGAAGCTCCTCGACGCCGCGGGCTGGAAGGCCGGCGGCGACGGCGTGCGCAAGAAGGACGGCGTCCGCGCCTCCTTCCCGCTCTGGTACGTCTCCGGCGACAAGCTCCGCCAGGACCACGCCCTCGCCTACGCCTCCGACGCCAAGAAGGCGGGCATCGAGATCAAGGTGCAGGCCGGCACCTGGGAGGTCATCGAGCCCCGGATGCCCGAGGACGCCGTCCTCGCCGGCGGCGGCTCCCCGGCCGACCCGGACTTCGACCAGTACACCCTCCTCAAGTCCGACCTCGCGGGCGACGGCTTCAACAACATGGCCTGGTACGACAACCCCGCCGTCGACAAGGCCCTCGACGACGCCCGCCGCAGCGGCGACCGGACGGTGCGGGGCGCCGCGTACGACACCGTCCAGCGCGAACTGGTGAAGAACCCCGGCTACACCTTCCTCACCCACATCGACCACCTGTACGTCGTCGAGGACCGCTTCGGCTCCCTCACCACCCAGATCGAGCCGCACGACCACGGCCTCGCTTCCGGACCCTGGTGGAACGTCGAGGACTGGCAGCCCCAGCAGTGACCGAGGCCACCGACGGCAGCCCCCGCACCGGGCGGGGGCTGCCCTGGGGGCCCATGGCACGGCTCGCGGGACGGCGCGTCCTCTTCGGCGTGCCGATCCTCTTCGCCGTCACCTTCGGCGTCTTCGCCATCGCCGCGGCCTCACCCTTCGACCCGGTCAAGGCGTACGCCGGCACCGCCGGACTCACCGCCTCGCAGGAGAACCTCGACCAACTCCGGGCCAACCTCGGCGCGGACCAGCCCCTCACCGCCCGCTGGTGGGACTGGGTCACCGGCGCCCTCACCGGGGACCTCGGCGACTCCGCCGTGATGCGGCAACCCGTCGCCGACGTGATCACCGAACGCATCGGCTGGTCCGTCCTGCTCGCCGCCACCGCCTTCGCCCTCGCGATCCTGCTGGGCACCCTGGTGGGGGTCCTCGCAGCACGTCGGCGCGGCGGAATCGTCGACCGGGTCGTCACCTCCCTCGCGTACACCCTGGAAGCCGCCCCGCCGTTCTGGCTCGGCCTCCTCGCGATCTGGCTGTTCTCCCTGAAACTCGGCGCGCTCCCCGCCGGCGGCCTCACCGACACCGGGAGCAACGTCATCACCGCCGGACAGGTCACGAACCATCTGATCCTGCCCGCACTGGTCCTCGCCGTCTCCCAACTCCCGTGGTTCGCCCTCTACGTCCGCCAAGGCGTGGGCGACGCCCTCGACGAGGACCCCGTGCGCGGCGCCCGCGCCCGCGGACTCGCGCCCAGGACCGTACTCGTCGGGCACGCCCTGCGCTCGGGCATGCTGCCCGTCCTCACCCTCGTGGGCTCGCGGGTCCCCGAACTCATCACCGGCGCCCTGCTCGTCGAGACCGTCTTCAGCTGGCCCGGCATCGCCGCCGCCACCGTCGAAGCCGCGACCTCCGTCGACTTCCCGCTGCTCGCCGCGCTCACCGTCCTCGCCACCGCCGCCGTGCTCCTCGGCAACCTCCTCGCCGACCTGCTGTACGGCCTCGCCGACCCGAGAGTGGGCTTCGATGGCTGACACCGCACACCCGCCCGCCACCCACCACGACGGCCCGGGCCCCGAAGCCCCGACCTGGCGGTCCCGGGGCGGCACCCGACGCTCCACCCGCACCTGGCGACTGTGGTCCTCGGCCGTCATCGTCACCGCCGTCGTCCTCGCGGTCCTCGTCGTGCCGCCGCTCGTCCAACTCGACGAACAGGCCGTGAACCTCGCGGCCAAGCTCCAGCCGCCGTCCTGGGAACACCCCTTCGGAACCGACGACGTGGGCCGGGACCTGCTGCTGCGCTGCCTGTACGGACTGCGGGTCTCCCTGCTCGTCGGTCTGGTCGCCGCCCTCGTCGCCACCGTCATCGGCACCGCAGTGGGCACCGCCGCGGCCGTCTTCGGCGGCTGGGTCGACCGGCTCGTGATGCGGCTGGTGGACGCCTTCGCGTCCGTCCCGCACCTGCTGCTCGGCATCTTCATCGTCGCGATGTTCCGCCCCGGAGTGTGGCCCGTCGTCTTCTCCGTCGCCCTCACCCACTGGCTGTCCACCGCCCGGATCGTCCGCGCCGAAGTGCTGTCCCTGCGCTCCCGGCCGTACATCGACGCCGCCGTCTCCGGCGGCGCCTCACGCCGTCGGGTCGCCGTGCGCCACCTGCTGCCGGGGGTCCTGCCCCAGGCCGGCCTCGCCGCCGTCCTCATGGTGCCGCACGCCATCTGGCACGAGTCGGCGCTCTCCTTCCTCGGCCTGGGCCTGCCCACCCACCAGGCCAGCCTGGGCACCCTCGTCCAGACCGCCCGCGGCTCCCTCCTCGCCGGCGACTGGTGGCCCACCCTCTTCCCCGGGCTCTTCATCATCGTCCCCACCCTCGCCATCGCCGGGCTCGCCGGAGTCTGGCGCGAACGCCTCAACCCCCGACGTCGATCGGAGCTGATGTTGTGAGCAGCACGGCGAAGGGCCCGCAGTCCACGGCCGGCACAGCCACCACCGGGGCGCCGCTGCTCGCGGTGCGCGGACTGTCCGTCCGCTTCCGCATGCGGGGCGGCAGCCAAGTGAGTGCCGTCAGCGACGCCGACTTCGACCTCCGGCGCGGCGAGTGCCTGGCCCTCGTCGGCGAAAGCGGCTGCGGCAAGTCCGTGCTGGCCTCCGCCCTCCTCGGGCTCCTGCCGGCCAACGCCCAGACCGCGGGCACCGCCGTCCTCGACGGGGACGTCGACCTGCTCGCCGCGGACGAGGCCACCCTCGCCCGCCGGGTCCGCGGTCGCCGCGTCGCACTGGTCCCCCAGAGCCCCGCAGCGCACCTCACCCCGGTCCGCACGGTCCGCTCCCAACTGGAGGAGACGCTCCGCGAGGTCACCGGCACCCCGCGGTCCTCGCTGCGCGCCGCCGCCCGGGCCGCCGCCGTCCGCGCGGCCTTCCCGGAGGACCACCTCGACCGCTACCCGCACGAACTCTCCGGCGGTCTCGCCCAGCGCGCCGCCACCGCCCTCGCCCTGGTCGGCGACGCCCCGCTGCTGCTCGCCGACGAACCCACCACCGGCCTCGACCGCGACCTGGTGGACCGCACCGTCGACGAACTGCGCCGCCACATCGGCGACGAACGGGCCCTGCTCCTCATCACCCATGACCTCGCCGCCGCCCAACGCATCGCCAACCGGGTCGCCGTGATGTACGCGGGCCGCATCGTGGAGATCGCCCCGGCACCCGACTTCTTCGGGGCACCCGGTCCGCGCCACCCCTACGCCCACGGGCTCCTCGACGCCCTGCCCGAGCGGGCGTTCACCCCCATCCCCGGGATGCCGCCGGAGCTCACCGCCCTGCCCGACGGCTGTGCCTTCGCGGCCCGCTGCGACCGGGCCGCCGACCGCTGCGGCGCCCGCCCCGCGTTCGACGGGGTCGCCTGCCACCACCCCCTGCCCCTACGGGCCGCCGCCGTGGAGGTACCCGGTGCTTGAACTCCGTTCCGTCGTCGCCGGGTACGACCGGCGCGCACCGGTCGTCCGGGGAGTGACCCTGCACGTCGCCCCCGGCGAGTCGATCGGCCTGCTCGGCCCGAGCGGCTGCGGCAAGTCCACCCTCGCCCGGGTCGCCGCCCTGCTGCACCGCCCCTACGCAGGCCGGGTGACACTCGAAGGCGAGCCGGTACGGGGCTGGCGGCACGGGGCCCCGCGCTCCCAACGCACCGCGATCGGCGTGGTCTTCCAACAGCCGAGGCTCGCGGCGGACCCCCGCCTGACCCTCGCCGACCTCGTTGCCGAACCGCTGCGCGCCACCGGCCGCGCCGCCGAGGTCGCCGACCGGATCGCCGAACTGGCCCGGACCGTGGGCCTCGGCCCGGACCTCCTCGGCCGCCGACCGCACGAGGTCAGCGACGGCCAGTTGCAGCGGGCCTGTCTCGCCCGGGCCCTCGTCCTGCGGCCCCGCCTGCTGATCGCCGACGAGATGACCGCCATGCTCGACGCCTCCACCACCGCAGCCCTGGTCGCCGTGGTCGAGCAGTACCGGGCCGAGTCGGGCGCCGCACTGCTGGCCGTGGGCCACGACCGCGTCCTGCTGGAACGCTGGTGCGAGCGCACCGTCACCTGGTCGGCGCTGACCCACGAGGAGCAGCGGCCCGCACCGCCCCGACCGCACGGGTGACCGGTGCGTCCCCCGTCAGGAGGACGCACGCTGCCCGGACGGGGGACCACGGCCCCGTGACCCGGTCACGGGGGCCGCCGCGGGGCCAGGATGCGGGTCATGCCCACACCTCGATTCCGCGCCCTGACCCGCTACGTCCTGCCCGCCGTCCTCACGGTGCAGGCCGTCCTGTTCACCGGCCCGGCCGCCCACGCCCACCAGCCCGTGGCCTGTGCGCCCACCGCCTGCGGCTCCGTCGTCATCGCACCGCTCTCCGCCGAACCGGCGAGCCCGGGGCCCTGCGCCAGCCCGGAGCCCGTCGTCTGTCAGATCCGTGCGCAGACCCCCGAGGCACGGGTGGCGTCCCGGGACGTCCGGATGCGCTACCACGGGCTCCTCGCGGACATGGACCGCGAGGAGTGCGCGATGCGGGCACGGGGCGCCTCGGAGGAGGAGATCGCCCGGCGGATGGTCGACCTGCGCAACGAAGCCAAGGAGATCACCCGCGCGGGCATGTCCCCGGAGCAGGTGCGGCGACTGGAGGAGCGGAACATCGCCAAGTACGGCAACCCGCTCGGCCCGACCGCGGACCAGCTGTACGCCAAGTACGGCTCCTGGGAGGAGGTCACCGAGGCCGCGACCCGGACGAGCGAGGCCGTCGACCAGGAACTCGGCCTGGAGTACCGGCCGTGTCCCTGCGCGTCGGCCCCAGCGGCTGTTTGACCCGCCCGAACCGGATCAGCTGCGGACCGCGTACACGATCAGGTTGTCCACCGGATGGCCCTCGGCGTCGAACGCACCGTCGCAGGTGACGAGCCGTAGGGCCCGTTCCGCGGTGGAGCCGTAGACCTTCTGGGTGGGGAACTCCTTCTTGCTCACCGTCTCCGTGCCGGTGACCCGGAAGTGGGTGTTCGCACCCGCGGCGTTGCGCACGCTGATCCGGGCGCCCTTGCGGATGTCCTTGAGGTCCTTGAACACGGCGGGTCCGTGCCGGGTGGCGTTGTGCCCGATGATCACTGCGGGGCCGGGCGCACCGGGCACGGGCCGACCCGTGTACCAGCTGGCCGTCATCCCCTGGTCCGCCGGGGGCACTTCGACGGTGCCGTCCTCGTTCAGCCCCAGGGGCATCAGCTCACTGGAGATGCCGAGGGACGGGACGGACACCCGGGTGGGGGCGGCGGGCTGCGACGCCGTGCCGTCGGACGGGGAGCCGTCCGGCCGGTCGGCGCCGGCGTCCGCGGCGGAGGAGGTGGGGGCGGAGTCCGCACCCCGACCGGACGCTGCCGATGCGGGGGTGTCGGAGCCGCCGCAACCGGTGACGAGACCGGCCGTGGTGAGGGCGAGCAGGGCCATGCCCAGGGCGGTGGAACGCGGGTGCGAGATCACGGAGGTCCTGACGGGGGCTGCGGATGAGGAGACCGGCGCCCGGCCGGGCCGGGCGCCGTACGGGCCGAACACCGGAGGTGGCGCCACCCGTGGGTCGGGCGGCGCCACCGGTGGATCAGACGGTCGGGCGCGCCGCCGTCACCCGGCGTCGCACGACGACCGCTCCGGCGCCCGCGAGCAGCACCAGACCGGCCGCGGAACCGATGAGCGCGGGGGAGCCGCTCTGCTCGACGGGGCGTTCGCCCGCGGCGACCCCGCCCCGCGGCGTGACGGCCCGGTCGCCCTCGGCGAGGGACACCTTCGGGATCTCACGGGAGGGAGGGGTGGGCGACGGGGTCGCCGTACCGGCCGCGACGCCACCGCGCGCAGTGGCGGGCGCCGGGGAATCCTTCGGGGTCAGGACCATGGCGCCGCGGGGCTTCTCGGGGGAGTCCGAGGCGACGGCGGCGGTCGGGGCGAGCACAGCGCCGACCGCGACGCTCAGCAGCGCGGCCCGACGCAGGATGGTGCGGTGGGACATGAACGGGTCTCCGTTTCAGCCGGGATGGGTACCCGGCGGGGAACCGGTCACGACCGGCCCCGCCGGGCCTGTCCGCACAGGCTCGCCCGGCCGTGTGAAGAACCTGTCAGATCACTGTGCGGATCGGATCAGCCCTGCCGGTCGCCCGCCGGCTCCGACACGGAACCCCGGGCCGGAATGCGCAGGGTGAACACCGAACCGACGTCCACCGTGCTCGACACGCTCACCGTTCCCCCGTGCGCCTCGGTGAGCCGTCGCACGATCGAGAGGCCCAACCCGCTTCCACCCGTCCGGCGGTTACGGGACTTCTCGGCGCGCCAGAACCGGTCGAAGACGTACGGCAGTTGCTCCGCGGTGAGGCCCTCCCCGGTGTCGCTGACCTCCAACACCAGATCCCCTTCCGGCTCGCTCCGCGCCGCGCGCACGGTCACCTCCCCGCCCGACGGAGTGTGCCGGATCGCATTGGTGACGAGATTGCCCACGGCCTGCCGCAGCCGCACCGGGTCGACCACCGGATCGTCCGGACCACCACCCTCCGCCGGCCCGGTGGACGCGCTCACGGTCAGGGTGACCCCCGCGGCGTCCGCCCGGGCCTGGTGCGCCGCTGCGACCTGGACCAGCAACTCCGTGACGGGCACCGGTTCCGGATACAGCCGCAGCGCCCCCGCATCGGCCTCCGCGAGGTCCTGGAGGTCGTCGATGATGTGCTGGAGCTGCACCGCCTCCTCCAGCAGCGAGGAGACGAGCGCCTTGTCCAGCTCGGCGACCCCGTCCTGAGCGCCCTCCAACCACCCCCGGATGTTGCTCAACGGGGTCCGCAACTCGTGCGCGACGTCGCTGACCATCACCTTGCGCTGCTCCTCCAGCCGGGTGCGGTGCGCCGCCATGTCGTTGAACGCCGCCGCGAGTCGTCCTATCTCGCTGTCCGCGGGCACCGGAACCGGCGTCCACCGGTCGCCGCCCGAACCGTCCTTCATCCGTTGCGCCGCACCCGTCAACGCGTGCAGCGGACGCACCAGCCGCGTGCCCGCCACCACCGACACCCCGACGGTGAGGGCCAGGACGAGGGCGGCGGCACCCGCGATCTTCGCCGTGTTGTCCGGCGACAGCTCGAACTTCGACGGGGTCCCCCCGTCCCGGTCCGTGATGAACAGCAACGCCTCGGGAGCCACATGGGAGGACAGCTGCTCGCCCCGGGCCTGGTGCAGGCACAGGCCGATCGTCCGGTGGTCCAGTGAGGTGCGTGCCTTGCTCGGGTTCGGCGTGTCCGACCAGGTCAGGTCGAGGCCGACGTCCACCCGTGGCTGTCTCCGCCGGTCGAGACAGGCGTTGGTGAGGTCGTTGAGCGTGTCGAGCGCCGTGCGTTCGGACGCGGTCGGGGCGCTGAGGGCTCCCGTGTCGCACTCCCGGCCGTCGTCCAGGAACATCTGGTCCGACGTGTCCGTGCGCGCGGTGCGTTCCAGCCGCGGCCGTCCACTGGGGCCGGTGACGAGGGTGACGGTCAGCCCGCGCGCGGCGTAACACTGGGCCTGACGCTCGGCGAGCACCCGCAGCCGGGTCCGGTCCGCCGTGGAGAGACGGAAGGGGCCGACGGCCCGGGGGTCGATCCGGTCGACCCCCGATTCGTCCGCGGAGCGGGACGAGGGCACCACCGGACCGCGCACCCCGCCGTTCGGCTTCGGCCGTTCCTCCGGCGGCTCCGGGGCGAGGTCCACCTTCGGCGTTCTGCCCGGCACCACGGCTTGCGGGGGTGCCGGTTCGGGGCGCACCTTCGTGGGCCGGGGCGTCTGGGGGGCGATGGTCTTCCGGGTCGTCAGGTCTTCGGTCGACTCCCCGCCGGCGAGCGCCGACAGTGCGGTGTCCACGGCCAACGGGTTGACGGTCACGGACGCCTGCGGCGGCAGGGTCGGGCGCGCGGCCTGGGGGCTGGAGTCCGCGAACGGGGTGCGATCGCCGTCGGTGAGGGTGATCCGGCGGCCGGTCCGCTGCGCCAGGTCGTCCACGGTGCCTTGGACGTCGTCCCAGTTGGGGTGGGTCGCCGCGTAGTCGAGCAGGGTGTTGTAGACACGGGTGTCGTCGGCGAGCAACTGCCCCTGTTCCTTCTTGATCGCACCCGAGGTGGTCTGCACGGCCAGCCATGCCGTCGCCGCCACCGAACACGCGGCCACCAGCGCCGACACGGCGAGGAACCGTCCCAGCAGGCTCTTGCGCAGCGGCAGCCGCCGGGGTCGCCCCGCCGCGCGGGGCGTGCGGCCCGGTTGCGGGGGCGCGGTGCTACCCACGGTGCCCGCTCCGGGGGCCACCGCGGCCCCGCTCCGGGTCGGTGAGCTTGTAGCCCACCCCGAAGACGGTGAGCAACCGCACCGGGCGCCGCGGAGAGCGTTCGATCTTCTTGCGGAGGTTCATCACATGGACGTCCACGGTGCGGGTGCTGATGTAGCGGTCGAAGCCATGGAGTTCCTCCAGGAGCCGCTGTCGGCTGAACACCCGGTCGGGTTCGGCGGCCATCGCGGCGAGCAACCGGAACTCCCCGGGCGTGCACTCGACCGCGACGCCGTCGATGCTCACCTCGTGGCGACCGGGATCGACGGTGAGCGCCCCCACCCTCAGCGGGGGTTCCGGCTCCGGCGGCGGCGCGGCCCCGGCCCCCTGCCGGGGC